>JAJDDU010000066.1 GCA_029260155.1 Phycisphaerae bacterium
CTCCTTGATCGGGCCAAAACTCTCACCGCGCGTCGATGGAACACGGTGCTCCCATCGAATGAGCGGACGATTCCGTCAGCCACACCGCGTTTTCCAGTCAACAAGTTCGCCACCGTCGCCTTGCCAATTCTCTCAATTGAAGCACGCAGCCGCAGCGAACAGAGCGCAGAGACACCGTCTGTTTGCTGAAGCCCAGTCCTGTAGAAACTTGTCGCGTCTATCCGGCGATAGCGATGTACGCGTGGGGAAAGGTGTTGTGACCTCAGGGCAACCAGAGTCCTTGAGTCGACCGCGGGCTAGTGTGCCTGTACGTACAGCTCCGCCAAGACGGGCACGCGCCGCGTTGGCAGGGAAAAAACGCCGCTCATACGCATCCAATTCCGGGCGATCAGATCGAAAACGTCGGACACATCATCCGGGGTGATACCGGCATGCGTCGCCGAAAGGACCATCCGTCGCAAGGTATCTCGGCGTACGCGCCGCCTGGTCAGCAGTATCGAAAGTGGCGCCGCGAAGCGAAGCGCGTTGGCGAGGCGATCGCTGCTCGATTCAGTCTCTTCTGGGGTCTCGGACACTAGTTGAGCGCGGACGGCATCAGTGAAAAGCGTAGGCAGCCCCCACTCAGTCATCATTTCCGCGGACAAGGCGGCGTGGTCAATCTCAAACGCTTCGCGTTCCGTGTTGGCCAGTGCCTGGAAGTCGCTTGTATCGACCGAGTAGAGCACTTCTGCGTAGGTCTGCGGAAAAACGGAGGCAAACGCAAGGCGGCCCACTTGACTGAGCAGCGCGCAAGTAAACAGTTCATCTGGCGTGAGACCGTGGCACTTGTCGGCAATGAGATGACAGGCCGAGGCGCGGGCGAGACTCTCAGACCAGAACGCGTTTCCCTCGAAACCCTTGCACGCCCTTGTGCCCTTGCTGACCAGCGAGAATCCCAGGGCAATACTCCTTACGGTCTTCATGCCCAGGAGTGTGATCGCAGACCGCACCGATGTCACCGTGTGCGACACGCCGGCACGCGGAGTATTCACGTACTTGAGCAGCCGCGAAGCCATTGCAGGGTCTGATTCCACGGCCGTGGTGATCGCCCCAATGGTCGCTTCGGAATCCCCCGTGAGATGGAGAATCTCCAGCACAACACCGTCCGGTGTCGGCAGCGTGCACGACTTCTTAATTTCCTCAAATGCGATTCGTGCCGCCTCGTCAGACGCTGTCTTCTGCGGACCCGGCGGTGCGCGATCCGGGTCGATCCGTCCGTCGTTCCGCGCGGGCCGCGACTGTGTGGTTGCACGTTGCTGATCTTTCACTTGGACACCCCCGGAAAGGCCCTCACGCGTAACACGGCGTCGACAACCCGCCCACATAAGAGATTACGGTACATACCCATATTCGGAATAAGGTGGGCACATCTCTACCGGGAGTGGTCAATTCTGCCAGACACTGGAAGGATTCGCACCCATTGGATGCGATTTTCGCTCTTGAATGACCTGAATAGCCCGCCAGTCGCGGCTGGGCCGGCCACACGTCGCGCGTCCCATCGACATGCGGAATTCACCAGCATCCACACCTACCCTGATTCGTGTGGATGCAATACACTCAGCGCGACTAGGGACTTTCACCCAAGAGAACAATACGATGCTTTTATCAAGCTACCCGCTCTACCTCTCGAACCGACCGGTCGCCGCCAATACCGACCTCGTCGTAACCAACAAGTATACCGGCGAAACAGCCACGCGCGTTGCACTGGCCGACGCAGAGACGATTCTTCGTGCGATCAGCGCAGCGACAAGTGCCCAGGAACAATGTCGCAACATGCCCGCGTTCGCCCGCGCGGCCATTCTCAACCACGCGGTGACCCGCATGCGGGAACGCTTCGAGGAACTGGCTGAAGCACTCACCGTTGAAGCAGGAAAACCCATCAAGGACTCTCGCGGCGAGGTCACGCGCGGCATCGACACCTTCCGCCTCGCCGCCGAAGAGGCCACACGCATCTACGGCGAGTACGCGCCACTCGATATTTCGCCGCGCGCGGAAGGCTACGAGTCCATCGTGAAGCGCGTACCGATCGGCGTCTGTTCATTCATTTCCCCGTTCAACTTCCCCATCAACCTAGCCGCCCACAAAATCGCGCCCGCCATCGCCTGCGGTTGCCCCTGGGTGCTCAAGCCAGCCTCACGCACGCCCGTCAGTGCGCTCATTCTCGGCGAAATCCTGGCGGAAACCGATTTGCCGGAGGGAGCATTCAGTATCTTGCCGTGTAGCCGAAAGGGGGCGGACCTCTTCACCACCGACGAGCGATTCAAACTTCTCTCCTTCACCGGTTCCCCGGATGTGGGCTGGGCGCTCAAGGCCAAGGCGGGCAAGAAACCCGTCATCCTCGAACTCGGTGGGAACGCAGCCTGCATCGTCGACGAGGACGTCGATCAAGACTACGCGGTACGCCGCATGATGATCGGCGCATTCTACCAGTCCGGCCAATCGTGCATCGGCGTCCAGCGCGTCATCATTCACGAGTCAATCTACGACGAATTCAAGACCAAACTGGCCGGCGCTGCCTCCAAACTCATCGCCGGCGACCCGATGAATGAGGACACCTTCATCGGGCCAATGATCACCGAAGGCGATGCCGTGCGTATGGAATCGTGGGTCAACGACGCCGTTTCGGGTGGCGCCCGCGTGCTGTGCGGCGGCAAGCGCGACGGCGTGTTTTTCGACCCGACATTCGTCGAAAACGTCCCCGCAGGTGCCGACCTCTATTGCAAGGAAGCGTTCGGGCCGGTGGCAACCGTTGAGCCGTTCAGTACGTTCGCACAAGCGTGTGACATCGCGAACAACAGCGTTTTCGGTTTGCAAGTCGGCGTCTTCACACGCGACATTCACAACGCCTTCTACGCCTGGAACAACCTGGAAGTCGGCGGCGTGGTCGTCAACGACGTCCCCAGTTTCCGCGTCGACTCCATGCCCTACGGCGGCGTCAAAGACTCCGGCCTCGGCAGAGAGGGCATCCGCTACGCCATCGAAGACATGACCGAACTCCGTCTCATGGTCCTCAACCGCATCGGGGCGACACCCGAGTGAAGCGACGGGCGGCATGCCCAAAAAGCAGTGCGGTACGTGGCCGGTGCATGAAACGTCCGGCGGCGTTGGGGCCGACCGAATTCCACACCGCGCGACCTGCCCACTCCTGCGGGGCATTTCCCACACCCCTGCCTCAGAGAAGCTTCGCATACAACGTCTGGATTCGCCCAGCCAAGAACGGGGGCATTGCAGCCGGTGAAGAACAGGTGCTTCGGCCGAGAAAACCGCTGTCTCGGCTCAAGAACGCGGCATCTATGACAATGGACGGTTCGCCTACACGAATGTAGCCATTTGGCATGCTGAATGCTACGCTTATGTGGGGGCGTCGCCATCGGCGGCCGAAAAGGCTGGCAGATTCTGGAAGGACCAGTGAAACGCGTGGTTGCAGCAACACGGGAAATTGAACCAACACAGGCCAGCGTGGCTGGGGCTTGGCCAACCGAGCGAGCGGCCCCACCCGTGGTGCGCCTCCGCCCACAGGTGCCCGTGTTGGATCGTGCGCTCCGGCGGGATCTCAAGACGCTGGCGACGTTCGTGTCAATCTTCTGTTCGCAGAGGCACGAGGGCCTGGGCAAATCGCCCATGTTTCTCAAGACGCACGATGTATCCGCGATCGCCGGGCGAGAGGTCTGCCTGTGCCCATCGTGTTCCAAGCTTCTGTCGCACGCCTTCATGAAGCGGACGCACTGCCCCATGGATCCCAAGCCAACGTGCAAACGCTGCCCAAAGCACTGCTACAGCCCAATGTACCGCAAGGTCATGCGGAGCGTCATGCGTCACTCCGGCCGCGAGCTGCTGCTCAGCGGCCGACTTGATTACCTACTGCACCTTCTGTTCTAGGACTGCCGCACGGGCATTGGGTTGCCCATCCCTTTGGCCGTGGGGGACTCAGAACCCTGCCGTTCTCGATTTCCCAATTGCGTTTCCGATGTACTTGGAATAGACCGAGGCTCGAAGTACGTTGTTCGAGTAGCACCCGCAATCGTTGAGTCCGGGTCGGAGGATGTCGGAGTTGACCACCAGTGAACGCGATCACCACCACGCTTGCAGGGGCTGTCCGGGGCCTGTTTGACCGTTCGTTTGATCCCGAGACGGCGCTGCGCTTGCCTGAACTCGACGCGCGCGGCCAGAGCAACGTGCCCGGGTTGTACATGGTCGGCGAAATCGCGGGGACGCCGCTGATCAAGCTCGGCCTTAACGCCGGCGTCGACATGATCGATCGCCTCAAGGACGAGTTGCAGAGCGCAAAACACGAGTCAGCCGATGGCGAAACACTCGACGTCCTCATCGTTGGCGCCGGCAGCAGCGGGCTTGGGGCAGCCGATCGTTGCGACCAACTTGGTCTGCGTTACGTCGTCATTGAGCAGCAGCGCGCCGCTCAGCTCATCCGCAGTTTCACAAAGGGCAAACCGCTCTTCGCCGAGCCGGAGCATATCGAGCTAAAATCGCGATTGTGGTTCGAGGAATGCAGCAAGGAAGAACTACTCAAAAAGTGGGACGGTCAGATTCCCGAACTCGGCCTCGCCATTCACGAGTTCGAACAGGTCACCGGTGTGCGCCGGTCGGCTGGCGGCGACTTCACCGTTACAACCGACAAGAGCACGTATCGAGCACGCCGGGTGGTCCTTGCGATCGGTCGCGCGGGGAATCCGCGCAAGCTCAGAGCACCCGGTGAAACTGAACACGCCGAGAAAATAAGCCAAAACGTGGCCGACCCCGACGAATGGCGCGATAACGACCTGGTCGTCTTCGGCGCCGGTGATGTCGCGTGCGAAGCGGCGGTCGTGTTGGCCGACGGCGGGAACCGCGTCGCGCTGGTTGCGCCGGACCGCGAGTTCACGTACCCGAAGAAACGCAATATCGACGCCGTCGCCGAGCGAGCACGCGCGGGGAAAATCGACATCCACCTTTCGCACAAAGCCGTCGCCATCGAAGACGGCACGCTCAAGATCGAGCACGTTGACACGGGCGAGAAGACCGCCCTGCGCTACGACCACATATTCCGCTGCATCGGCGCCGAGTTGCCGCTGAGGTTCTTCGACGCGATCGGCGTCAAGCTCGAACGAACCTGGGACGTGAAGCGTTGGGTCACGTTGGCCGTTGCCTTTCTGGTCTGCTATTCGATTTACGGCGTCAAGAAACCCGCCTGGCCGTTTGCGCCCGGTGACGCGTTGGCCAAAGTGCCACACATGGTCACTTTTGAGACACCGGCGATTGTCGGACAGGCCGTCCGCATCGACCCGGTCTTTTGGTACGCATGTTTGTACTCAGTGGTCATGACCGTCTTCGGGCTCAAGGCTTATCGCAAATGGGGAGTAGCCTACAACGACGGCTACCAGAAGAAACGCTACATCAGCCTCATCGTCGTGCAGTGGAGTCTGGGCTTCATCATCCCCGCCATCATCATGTACTGGATCCACTTCAAGGTGGGCGACAACATGTGGTTGGGTAAGGCGGGGAACTACTGGCACGCATTCGGAATCGAGCTTGCCTTTCCGCTCTACTTCTCGATGTTTTTTTACGACGTGGGGCTTTTCTACCTGATCTTCGGATTGATTGCGACGTTCATCATCATTCCGATCCTCAGCATCTTCCACGGCAAGCGATACTGCACGTGGTTCTGCGGCTGCGGCGGGCTCGCCGAGACCCTGGGTGACCGGTGGCGACACCTTGCGCCCAAAGGCAAGGTCAGCCGGCGATGGGAATGGATGAATGCAGCCGTGATGATCTGGGCATTCGTTGCCGCCGGGTTTGTCCTGGCCCGGACGGGATTCGGAATCTACGCGGGTTCAGCTGCCTTCAACGCACAGGGCTGGGCCGCTAGTGCCCTTTCGAGCTATGGCTGGGTCGCCGACTTCTGGCTCGCAGCCGTCATACCGGTATCACTCTACCCCATCGCCGGCGGGAAGATATGGTGCCGATACTGGTGTCCGCTGGCCAAGTGGATGCAACTCTGGAGCAAGTGGTTCGGCCGCCTGCGCATCGTCAGCAATGACAAGTGCATCACTTGTGGTGAGTGCTCGCGCTACTGCCAAGTGGGCATCGACGTCATGGGTTTCGCGAAGAACGGACAGGAGTTCTCAAACAAGAACAGTGCCTGCATCCACTGCGGCATCTGCGTTACAGTCTGCCCCATGGACGTGTTGAGCTTCGACAACCACGGCACCGGCGTCGTTGCTATAACAGCACACGGCAAGCCGATCGCGCCGTCGTGATCTCCCTCAATCGCGCAGGCGCCACGCGAGCCCCCCTCCCCCGGACATGCCCGAGATGAGCCGCTTCCCGTCGGGAGAAAACGTGATGCACGTCGGCGTGCTGCCCACTTCATGAAAGCGCCCGATCTCGTCGCCGGTTGCGAGGCTCCACACGAGGATGGTCTTGTCCACACTCGCCGACGCGAGCAGCTTTCCGTCCTGCGAGAACGCGATGCGCGAAACCTCGCCCGTGTGACCATCCAACGCACGAAGCCGTTGCCCCGACTCCAACTCGAACAGGCTAATCGCACGCTCACCCACGTCGTTTTTCCATGCGGCCGCACACGCCAGCAATGAGCCGTCAGCTGAGAACTCAAGCCGGCGGACATGCTTCATTCCGGACTCGAATCGCGCCACGCCGTTTCCGCTGGAAACTTCCCACACCACCACTTCCCCCTGCGGAGTGGCCAGAGCGAACCGATCCCCTCGTGGCGAAAAGGCCGTGACCAGATTCCGGCTGACAGCCTGTTCGACCACACGCCGTTCAACTCCGGACTCAAGATTCCGCAAACGAACCGGTTTCATATGATCCCACAGCGCGATCGTCCTACCGTCGGGAGACAGTCGCCCACCCGATTCCATCCCGCGGTAAACGAGACGATTCTCCCCCGTAGTTGAGTTCCACGCACGGACGGTCTGCTCGAATTCCCGTCCGCTCAAGGCACGTCGGGATCTGGTATACAGCGTGCCCACGTCGGATGACACTGCGATACCGCTCACGTCGGTACCAACCGCCAGTTCACGGATGGTGTTGCCCGATTCCGCCTCCCACAGCCGCACCCGCGACAACTCAGCGGTAGCCAGCGTCTTGCCATTGTCCGTGTACGCAACCGCGAACCACGGAGCCTCCGCCTCGCCGCTTCCACGCAACGCTTCGCCGCTCTCAATATCCCACATGCGGATGACTGAACTGAGCGCAAACCGAGCTGCCAACGTCCGACCGTCCGGCGACAGAACGATGTGCGGAGTGGCCCCGAGCCCCTCGATCCGGCTGCGCTCAGCACCGCTACTGGTCTCCCAGATACGGATCGTCTTGTCCTTGCCCGACGACACCAGCTTCTTGCCGTCCGGCGAAAACACAACGGATGTGACTTCCCCTTTATGCCCAGTGTATTGAGCGACCGCGCCGCCTTCCGGAACCGACCAGGTACGCACCCTGCCGTCCAGCGCGCCAGCGGCCACCGTCTTCCCGTCGGGAGAGAAGACCGCGTGGGTCGACAGATCAGTCGCGTCGAACTCGTGAATCTGCTGACCCTTCGCCACGTCCCACAGGCGCATCTTCCGACTGTGAGTTCCCCACGAGACCACCAACATCCCGTCCGGTGAAAATGACAGTCCAGTCCCGGCGTCGCTGCGATCACCGAACCGGCTGATCTCGACTCCGGTCGCCGAGTTCCACAAACTGATGGTCGCGTTGGTGTTTCCAGTGATCAGGTTCTTGCCGTCGGGCGACAGGGCCACACAGTAGACTTTCGCCCACTGCGGATCCAGCGACATCTGCCGGATCATCTTCCCGGTGGCAACATCCCACACGCGCAGCGGGAACCGGCGTCCCCCGCCGGAATAGAGAACGCCGCCGTCCGGCGAAAACGCCAGTGACCAGACTGTCCCCAAGAGGCTGGGGATGCGTATACGCTCGCGACCGGTCGCAACATCCCACAACCGGATGGTGCTGTCCCGGTAAGCGCTGCCTGAAGCCAGCGTCTTGCCATCCGGTGAAAAAGCCAGACACTGCACCGCATCGCCGTGTCGCAACCCGGAACCGCCGAACCGCAAGACAGCCCCAGCGGGCATCGTGCCTCCCGCGTCCCGAACCGGCTGCGTGACCGGATCCTCCGCACCCGCGTCACCGGTCCCGACGGCCAACACAAAAACCACAAATCGAAGCAGCATCTTGCCTCCATGCCCCCCAGGGGCCGAACATCGACACGCCGCTATCCTGTGAAAAACGGCGTCGGTGTCAACGCGCCGTGGTCGGGCATCCGCAGAACCATGCCGCCCGACATGCCACGCACGCCGTGATCGGCCGCTGAGGGACCGGAGATTACATTCGCAAGAAAAAAAATAGGAGTCGGCGACACCCTCGTGTGTTCGGGCCGGAGAGGGGTGTGAGGGCTAAAACGCCGCCGACTCCTTGTTTCGCTAGATGATCTGCCGTACCCCGCTCCGGGCCATCATTATAGGACCGTCGCTGGCTACTCTCAGCCGACCCGCACGCCTGCGATCGGCAGAAAAAAGAAACCGGAGTTGGCGGCACCCTCGTGTGTTCGGGCCGGAGGGGGGATTGCAATGAGCGAGGGCTCTACGCCGCCAACAACCGGTATCGCCTTATACTCTGCACGATCCATGCCAGATGCCGTGCGGCCGTCGAGCCACGATTCGGATGATCAAAGGGCGAGACCATGGGGCATATAACACCGCGATTCGGTCATATGCCGCCATTTGCAGGGGCAGATCAGAGCAGGTGGTGTTTTTCAAGCCGATACCGAAACGTATCACGCGATAAATTAAGCAGCTTAGCCGCTTTTGTTTGGTTGTTCGCCGTGCGTGCGAGCGATTGCTGGAGGAGCTGTTTTTCAAGACTCTCGAAGTCGATTCCACCGGGGGGAAGGGTAAGGCTCTGGATCGCCGTTTCAGCCTCTCCCGCAGGAACACGCCCCAATACGAGGTCTCCCGGCTCGATCATGGACCCCTTTTGAAGAAGCACCGCACGCTCGCAGACGTTGCGCAGTTCTCGGACATTGCCCGGCCAATGATACGCCGACAACTTCTCGAATGCCGCCTTGGATATTTTCGTGATGTCCTTCTTGAATTCGGTCGCGAAGTTGCTGACGTAGTGCTGTGCCAACAGCCGCACATCGTCGCCACGGGCGCTCAGCGGCGGCAGATCAATCGGGACGACGTTCAGCCGGTAGAGCAGATCACTGCGAAACGCCGCATCCGCTACCGCTTTCTCGATGTCCCGGTTGGTTGCCGCCAATATGCGAACATCCACGCGGATCTCCTCCGTCCCACCGACGCGACGGAAGGTACGATCTTCGAGAAAACGCAGGAGCTTGGCCTGCAGCGAGGGAGGCATGTCGCCCACCTCGTCCAAATACACCGTTCCGCCGTCTGCCAACTCAAAAAGCCCCTTTTTCTGCGTGCGGGCATCGGTGAACGCTCCACGCTCGTGACCGAACAGCTCGCTCTCAAGCAGCGTCTCGGAAATGGCTGTGCATGTGATGTTCATGAACGGCTTGGGGGCGCGGTCCGAGTTGTAGTGGATGACCTTGGCGAACAAGTCCTTGCCAGTGCCCGTGTCGCCGCGCAAGAAGACCGTGGTGGCACTACTTTGCGCGATGTCGGCGACCACCTCGAAAAGGCGCAGCATCGACGGGTCCTTACCGATGATGCGATCGAACCCATACTCGTGCTTGAGATGACGACGCAGCTCCCACAATTCTCGTCGCAGTTGCGTCGTCTCGAGCGCCTTCTCGATGGTCAGCAGCAACAGGTCCATTTGAAACGGCTTGGGAACGTAATCGTAAGCCCCCAGCTTGATCGCCTCGACGGCGTCCTCAATGCGGCTGTACGCCGTCATCATGATGACCACGACGTTTTGGTCGGTTTTGCGCAGCTGGCGGAGAATCTCCAAGCCCGTGACGTCTGGCAGCTTGTGGTCCAGCATGACCAGGTCGAATTGGCGCGATTCCAGGAGTTCCATCCCGATTCCGCCACGCTCGGCCTCGGTCACGCGGTAGCCTTTCTGCTCCAGCTTCTGCCGCAGCGACCAGCGGATCAGTTTTTCGTCTTCGATTATGAGAACCTGAATCGCCATGAGACAAACACCGCCCTAAGTGACACCACCCCGCCGCCGCGGGAGTTCAACGATGGCGCGCGTGCCGCAGCCCACCTCGCTTTCGAGCGAAATGCTGCCCTTGTGCGCTTCGACAATGCTCTGGCAAATGGGCAACCCCAGCCCCGTGCCTTTCGCCTTACTCGTGAAGAATGGCTCGAACGCCCGCTCGCGGACCGTCGCGTCAAGCCCTTGGCCTGTATCGGAAACGACCAGCGACACCTTGGAGTCGTGGACGGCCGTCGTCACCGTGACGCCGCCGCCGCCAACACACGCTTGTGCGGCGTTGAGAACGAGGTTCATCACCAATTGCTCGATCTTGGCCTCATCCGCCTGGATTTTTGGCACGCGATCATTGCCTGCATAGTGGATCGGCACTTTCTGAACGGTCGGCTCCTCCCGCAACACGGTCAGAATCCGGCGCACGATCACGTCCACGTTGCACGACTCGAATCGGGGATCGCTGGGACGGGCGTAGACCAGCAAGTCCTTCACGACCGCATCGAGGCGATTTATTTGCGTCATGACGTCGCCCAAGATCGCGCTGTGGGGATGATCAGCGCCAAAATGCTCGCGGATAATCTGGATCGCCCCGCTGATTCCCGCGAGCGGATTCTTGATCTCATGGGCCAGCGACGCAGCCAATTGACCGATCTCGGCGAGGTGCTCGGCGCGGGTCAGCTTGTGCTCCATGGCCTCACGTTCGCGCGCCTGCACACGCTCGATGTAGCTCATCTTGTACGATTCCAGCATGACCCCGAGATCCAACGCCAGAAGCTTGTTGACCGAGCGTATCTTGGATTCGGCGTCGGACACGCTCGCCAGGCGAATCACGTCGGCGAGCCCGCTGCGGATCACCTCACATCCCGTGACCATGTAATGCTGTGCCAAGCCGACCCGCACGTGCGTCTGCCCGATCCGGCAACGGGTCGCGAAGTAGTCAGGGCCATACTCCCCCGCAAACAACGTGGTCAGCCATCGGTGAAGCTCCTTGCGTTGCTGGGCGACCTGAGCGTCTCCACCCTCAAAAGCAGCCATGGCGGACGGATGACGTGCGGCGACCTCGTAAAACGAATCGACCACCCCATCCAAGTGCGGCGCAACCGTCGGCTCTAGGGATTTCAGCGCGCGCACATCCCCCTCGTCGAATCCGATGTACCGCTTCATCTCTTCGAAGACTTCTACATCCATACGTCGGGCATCATACCGCGTGAGCGTCGAAAGAAGAAAGTCGAAAACCCCTCATTTCCACTTTCCGCTTTCTGCTTTCACCGTAGCATAGTCGTTTATGTGCCAGGATCGAACGGGAACATCAACATTGGCGGCAGCGACGCTGCCGGGCGTATCGACGTGGGAACGCGTGTCTTTCACCGTCGCCCGATTCTATCTGCGCGTACTGCTGCGCGTGCTGTCGCTCTCGGGACTGTATCGCTTCGGCCAAGTGTTCGCCACGCTGGAGTGGTTGATCAACGCCAAGCGCCGCCGGCGATTCGCGCGCGTCCTGCCTGATCTCCTAGGCCACCAATTGTCCAACGCAGAGATACGCCGCGCTTCCCTGCGACACGCCGTCCGCGTCCGCAACGACAAGGTGTTCTACCTGATTTTCGACTACCTGCGCCCTGAGACGATCGAGAGACAATTCACCATCAAGAACCGGCCCTTCATCGACGACGCGCTCGCGATGGGCAAGGGCGCCTACCTCGCCATGTCGCACCAGGGATCGCACCATGTCGCCTTGGTAAACTTGCTCGCTGCCGGCTACACCATCGGAGGCGTACGCGATACGAGAGAGGGCGCCATTCGGCGATTCATGCAGCACAAGTTCAACGCCAAGGGAGGCAAGCAGATACGCTACTTCCACAACGACGTATTCCCACGTCAACTCTATCGCTGGTTCGCGAGCAACGCGTTGCTCGTCAGTGCGATGGACAGCACCCGCGTACACCGTGAAAACCACAAGACGACGAGTATCACCATGTTTGGGCGAGCGCGTGATGTGCTCACCGGCCCGATCGAACTCGCCGCCCGCTGCGGCGCGCCGGCGTTGCAGGCGTTCCTGATCTCGCGACCGGGGTTCCACTACGAGTTTGAGGTGCACGGACCGCTGCTCGATCCGGCGAAACGCGACCACCTATCGGAGGAGGAGCTTCAACGCACGCTACAGCTGTACGCCGACCGCATCGAGGCCTTCGTACGCAAAAACCCCTGCCATGTAAGCAGAATCTAGCGCGCAAGCAAGAAGGGCAATCGCGTGCCGATCACGGGGCAAGCCGTGGAACACTCCAAGGACTCGCGGTCAGCACGCCGTCAGCTTGCGCCGACCCGATCCATCCGATCAACGCGAGTTGCATCGTCGGCACCACCGCAGGCCCCCCCGCCTGCATCGCACCTCGCACCGTGTCGCTGGGATTGACGCCCGTGATCTGCGAAAGCAAACCCTCGCACGCATCAACGCGCAACTCGATCTCGACTTTAACGTTCGGCGCATGGCCACCCGCAGCATACTGCTCAACATCGATTCGCAGCAACGGCGCCAGCTCCCGGACGATCTTCACTCCCTGCGCCTGCGGAATGGGAACACCGGCCAGATACTCCATGACACCCGCCTCAGCCGATCCTCCAAGCACTTGCGTCCGGCGGTATTGAGCAACGCGCGCCGCAAGAACATCGGTGATCGCGTCGATCACGGCCGTCGACGGAGTCCGGAAGGACATGGCCATGTAAATCCGATCGGTCACGACGTCATTCGGCTCCTGCACACCGCGTTGCTTCAGTGCGTCAAGAATCGGACGGCGTTCGTTCGCCGGCACGGAATCCCGAATGCGATGCAACCCTTCCGCCCCGAGATACCGGACCACCTCGTTCGGAAACGACAGCGCAGCTTTCAGCCCTTCGACGGTCTGCGGGTCTTCGGTTGCGATCAGTGCCCGAGCAATGGTATCGGCCACCGGAAGAGCGAGCGCAGCACCCTTGCCGAATTCGACCGCCGCAACCGCACCGAGACGCAGCGCCAACGTGTCGCGAAATCCAGATGTCGTATCCGGTGCGTCCCGGAGGCCTTGCAGGCTGTCCATAAACGCGCGCCGGGCGGCAGGCCCGTGCCCTGCGGCGCCGAGCCGGCCAATCTGTGCGTTGAGCCAATCGTCAACCGTTCGCTCGTCGTTCGCCCCGCTCGGCGTCCTAACGCGAAGCTCATTGATCGCGTCGTCCGGCGATGCTTGCCCCGCCGCGTCCCGTGCGGGCAGAAGAACGGCCACGACAAGAGCCGCCGACAGCAGCGCGGTCCGCTGCGTTCCTCGTGCTCGCCTATGCGATGGATTGACCATAGTCCGCCTTAATGTGATACATGTTCAGTGTGTTCATACCCAGGCTGATTCTGCGGGCGAATCCACGCATTCGCATCGCCCACCAACTCCGCGCCGGGTGGGACGGTACCCAATCGATGCAAGGCCTGTCAAGCCGATCGACCGCGCCGCATGGCAAGAGTGCGGTTGACGCCCGATTCACGCAGTCGCTATAGTCTTTGCATCAGCGCTGGAATCTGGGGAGTGCAGCGCAGGCAGCGCACCGCGCGTCAGAGGAACCATGGGCAAATCAAGCGGGATTCCCGAGCCAGCCATCCGCCGTCTCAGCTTCTATCTGCGCCAATTGGAGACGTTCGTCGCCCAGCAAGAACGAACAGTCTCCAGCAGGCAGCTCGGCGACGCCCTCGGTTTCAGCGATGCACAAGTCCGCAAAGACCTGGCGTACTTCGGACAGTTCGGCCATCCCGGGATCGGTTATCGTGTCGAAGGGCTGATCGTACGCATCCGAAGAATCCTCGGCACGGACAAGAATTGGAACGTGCTTCTCGTCGGGATGGGAAACCTAGGCAAAGCACTCATGAGCTATCGCGGATTCGCCAAGAAGGGCTTCCACATCGTCGCCGTCTTCGACAACCACGATCGCGTCATCGGACGACGTGTCGACGGACCGCAGCGCCTCATTGTACAGCCGATGGAGGACATGGAACAAGCGGTGAAGACGCTGAATGTTCGCCTGGCGGTTCTCGCCGTTCCGGCGCATGCTGCACAGGAAGTTGCCGATCACGTGCTGGCCTCGGGCGTGCGTGGCATCTTGAATTTCGCGCCCGTGGCCCTTCGCAACGTGGCGTGTGCCGTTGCAGCCGTCGATCTCGCCGTACACCTAGAGCAGCTTTCCTTCCGGCTCGGCGGTGGCGGGACATCACCCACACCCTGAGAACATCAGTCGCGCCGGCGGAGGTTGGTGGTTCACTTTCAATTGACTTGGCTCGGGCGGCACGGTTTGTCCGCAGGCCGAGCCGTGAATCCCCCGCCATGGCCTGCCTCTTCGCGTCAGACCGTACACCTTCAAAGTGGACCACTACCCGGCGGAGCGGCACATTTGAGGTTCTCCTCCGAATTAGTTACTGGAGAAACGTCCCGGTAGAGCCTGTTTGACTTTGAGTGCGAAGTATTCGAGATCGTGGAAGCCGTAGGCGATGCGTTTGATGACTTTGATCTTGTTGTTGGCGCCTTCCAGTTTG
>JAJDDU010000067.1 GCA_029260155.1 Phycisphaerae bacterium
GCGGGATCATCGATGACGCGATTATCGGCCGTCACGAGGATCACTGGATTCTCGTGTGCAATGGGGCCAATCGGGCGTCTGTTGTTGAATGGCTGAACGGCCACAAGCCGGCGAGCGGTGTCGACATCGTCGACGAGACGATGGAAACCGCCATGCTGGCCATTCAAGGCCCGACAGCTGTGGAATTCGTCGAGCGGACTTTCTCGATCGGCCTGACCGGCCTGAAGCGGTACTGGTTCGTGGACGGCGGGTTCATGGGCATGCGTTACAGCATTGCGCGGAGCGGTTACACCGGCGAGGACGGTGTCGAAGCGACCGTCTCGGTCGGTGCGGTGGAGTTGCTGCTGCCGATGCTATTCGGCGACAGTTGCGAGGCGACCGGCGACTGCAAGCCGGCGGGCCTGGCTGCGCGGGACACGCTTCGCCTGGAGGCGGGGATGCCGCTGTATGGCCACGAGTTGAGCTTGGAGGTCGACCCGCTGACGGCTGGGCAAGGTTGGTGCGTTCAGCTCGATGTGGATTTCGTCGGGGCGGATGCGTTGCGTGCTATCAAGGCGGCGGGTGTGAAGCGGCGGCTTGTCGGATTCGAGCTCGACGGCAAGCGCGTGGCGCGGCAGGGGTACGCGGTGTTGCACGAGGGGCGGCGTGTCGGCGAAATCACGAGCGGCACGATGAGCCCGACGCTGCACAAGAGTATCGCGATGGGGTACGTTGAGGCAGCGCTCGCAGAACCTGGGACGTGCGTATCAATAGACCTTGGACGCAAAGCGAACGCAGCGACGGTGGTGCGGTTGCCGTTTTACAAGAAGTAGTTATCAGCTCAAGATCACATGGAACTAAGGCATGAGTATTCCCACCGATAGAAAGTATCTGGACACGCACGAGTGGTTCAAGGTAGACGGCGATGTCGTGACGATCGGCATCACGCAGTACGCCGCCGACGAATTGACGGATATCACCTACGTTGACTTGCCACCTGTTGGAACGAAGGTCGAAGCCGGCAAAGAGGTCGGCGAGATCGAGTCGGTGAAAGCGACGTCGGAACTGGTATCCGCTGTCTCCGGCGAAGTGATCGAGATCAACACAGCCTTGGAAGACGCTCCGGAATTGGTAAACGACGATCCGTCCAACGGCGGCTGGATGGTCAAGATCAAGTCCGACGATCTGGGTCCATTGGAGAAGCTGATGGACGGGGCAGCGTATGAGTCGCATTGCGCCTCTCTGACTTAGCAGTACAGCGAGAGGCTCTGTTTGGGCGAGTTTCCACTGTGGCACTGCGGTGGAAAGCGCGACCGCGCGCTCGCGATTGGAGTTCGGAACCGGCCGAATGGGCGAGCTTGCACGGTGCTGCTGGGATCCTCCAACCGTTTGGCACTTCGATGGCGGATCGCGGTTAGCGAATCTTTCCCGCGATAACGGTCGATAACAACTGTGTGTCTGTACTGACCGCGCCCAGTTTCGATGTTGCACGCTGCATATCAGCCGCTCGCGACGCGGTTGTGCGGGTCGACGTGTTGACCGACGACGGTCACGCGGAGTGGGAAGAGTTCGTCAACTCTGCCGAGGACGGAACGCTTTTTCACGGAATAGCCTGGATGGGGGCGGTCCAGGCTTCGTTCGGGCATCGGCCCTACTATCTCGTCGCCCGGCGGGCGGGGCGAATCGTGGCGGGGCTCCCGATGTTCCGCGTGCGCAGCCTCTTCGGCGGCACGATGCTGGTGAGTATTCCGTGCGCGGTGTACGGCGGCGCGATGGGGGACGACGAAGGGGCTCTGCGAATGCTGCAAGATGCAGCGTGTGCGTTGGCGGAGCGCGTCGGTGCGCGCGTGATCGAGCTACGATCCGCGCGGGCCAAGTGGACGGGCGTTCCGGTGGTGGATCGCTATTTGACGTTTCGGCGGGCGTTGCCGAATCGTGCTGAAGACTGCCTCGGGGCATTGCCACGAAAAGCGCGAGCGGCCGCGCGGATGGCGCGCGAGCGGAACGGGCTTGTCGTCGCCTTCGATGATCGCCACCTGCATACGGTGTGGCGACTCTACTGTGCGGGCATGTCGCGTCTGGCCTCTCTGAATTACCCGTACCAGTTCTTTCGCGAACTGATTGATCGCACGCCGGGCAAGCACATCGTGTCGCTCGTCCTGCACGAGGGGCGGCCTGTCGCGGGACTGGTTACCTTCGTATTCAAGGGCGTAGCGATGCCGTACTTCGTCGGCGCAGACGAGCGGTACAAGGGGCTGAACGTGTACAATCTCGTCTATCTGAGCGTCATGGAACGTGCGGTGACGATGGGATGCCACACGTTCGACTTCGGACGCTCGCGACGCGACAACGCCGGGGCGTGTGCGTTCAAGAAAAACCAGGGCTTTACCGGGCAGCCATTGCAATACCAATCGTACTGCCCTGCGGGGCGGACTGCGCCGAACCTGACGCCGAACAATCCGCGATTCCAGATGGCGCGTCGCGTCTGGCCTCTGCTGCCGGGAGCGCTGTCGCGCCCGGTGGGGGCATGGCTATCGAAGCATATCCCCGGCTGACAGCGCGATGAATATACTGCATCTTTCACATCGAATTCCCTTCCCGCCCGACAAGGGGGACAAGATTCGTTCGCATCATCAGGTGCGTCATTTGGCTGAGCGGCACTCGGTGTGGTGCGCGTCTTTTGTTGACGATCCCCGAGACATGCAACACGTCGACGCGCTGCGCGGGCTCTGTCAGGAAGTACTGGCCATCCCGCTGTCACGGACTCTGGCCTCTGTGCGCGGAGTCGCTCGACTGGCCATGGGCGGATCGCTCACGGAGGGTTTCTGTCACGACCGGCGTATGCGGACGGCGCTGCGCGCGTGGTGCGACGAGGTGGCCTTCGACGCGGCGCTGATTTTCTCTTCGGGAATGGCGCCCTACACGAGCGTGATCGGTGCCCGTCGCAAGGTGCTGGATTTCTGCGACCTGGACAGTCAGAAGTGGCAGTGGTACGCCGAACAGAGTTCAGGCCCGCGTGCGTGGCTGTACCGCGTCGAAGCGCGACGACTGCGGGAGCGCGAGCGTCGATGGCTTTCGACATTCGACGCGTGCACAGTGGTGACGGAGGCGGAAGCGGAAACCGTTGACGATCCGATCCTCAGAGACCGCTTGCACGTCGTCGGCAACGGTGTCACACCGCGGCACGATTCGGTTGATTGTTCAATCGACACGCCACCGCGCGTGGGATTCGTTGGGCAGATGGACTATCAGCCGAACATCGACGCGGTGTGCTGGTTCGCCGACCGGGTCTGGCCTAGCATTCGCAAGCGCGTGCCCGAAGCGACGTTTGAAATCGTGGGGCGTGCGCCGTCTCGCGAAGTGCGCATGCTGGCGGCACACGAGGGCATTCGCGTCGTTGGCGAAGTGGACGACGTTCACGGGCACTTGCGCGATTTCGCTGTAAGTGTCGCGCCCCTGCGTATGGGTCGGGGCGTGCAGAACAAGGTGCTCGAAGCAATGGCGGCTTCGAAGCCGGTGGTGCTCAGCTCGCGGGCGGCGACGGGGATCCATGCGGTCGACGGCGAGCACTACGTCGTGGCCGACGACTCGCGTAAGATGACGTACGACTTGGTCTCCCTGCTGAACGATCCGTCTCGAAGGGCTGCGATCGGGCGGTCAGCAAAGCGCCACGTTCGCGAACATTTCCGCTGGCATCGGGAAATGAGCAAGCTCGAAGCCCTCCTCGCCAGCGATTGAGACACGCACGCTGCTAGCCCAAGGCACGACGCTGTGGGTCACATTGGCATCTTCGCGCTACCCGAATAGTACACATCATTCAATAAAAACTGGACTGCGACTGGAAATCTCGTTACCCTGTCTGGTTGGTAGGTTGGCGTGTTGGCACCAGCGGAGGTGAAAACGCATCACGTTCTGCCCTTTCATTGGAGATCGAAGCATGTCCTCGAAAACATCCATTCTGGTAGTCGTTGTTGGTTGTGCTCTGGGCGCAGGTGCGAAATCGGTGGAGGCTGCCGACCTCTTCTGGACCGTCACGGATACGCCGGCGAACTCGATCGAGGGGGCGGACCTGGACGGCACAAACCAGGTAACGCTCTACACCGACACCCAACTCGAGCCGCGCGACATCGCCCTCGATGCGGCTGCGGGGAAGCTGTACTTCAACAACGCCCGCAGCTCCGGCACGGCCAACAAAATCATGCGTATGAACCTGGACGGAACCGTTGTGGAGGACCTGGTCCTGCTGGGTGCAGCTGTTCCGAACTTCCTCGAGTTGGATTTGATTCGCGGAAAGATGTTCTGGATGCAATCGTCGGACATTCATCGCGCCAATCTGGACGGGTCGGCGGATGAGGTTGTGTTTACTATTTCCTCCAACCTCACCAAAGGCTTCGCGATCGATGCGTTGGCGAACAAGATGTACTGGATGTTCGCCGACGCTGGTGACACACGGATTCGCAACGCCAATTTGGACGGTACCAATGATGCCGACGTCTTGACAATGACCGGGGACGTCTCGGCGTTTGGCGGATTCACGGTCAGCGGCGGGAAGATCTACTGGAGCCACATTTTTGCGCCGAACTTCGAAATCCGTCGGGTCAACGTCGACGGATCCGGACTGACGGTCTTGTGGTCCTCTCCGGATCTTGCTGTGATCTTCCGCACCTTCGTGGACGAGGCGAACGGTTTTATCTACTGGACCAACAGCGACTCAGGAGTGGTTCCGTCGATACGACGTGCGGACCTTGATGGCACCGGCGTTGTGGATCTGGTGACGGCGGCGGTGGGCCTGGCCTTTGTCGATGTTGCGGTGCCGGTTAGTGGCGCGGGCATTCCGACGGTCTCGCAATGGGGCCTGGCAACCTTGGCGCTCTGCCTGGCGACCGCGGGAACGATCGCGTTCCGCCTGCGACAGGCTGCGATTGCGTAACGGATTCCTCGTCCCACGAATCCGACGGTGTTCAAACGAAACTCGCCGGTTGGCGGTGGAAAACCAGCCAACCGGCGAGTCGTACAATTACGGAACTGTCGTCAATTGCCTACGCAACCCCCGCCGCGCCGGCCACCATTCGACGCGTGGAGCGACCCTCGAGGTAGATCGCCCAGGCGAGCGCCGCCCCAATGACAATTGCAGAGCCCGCCAAGAACGTACTGCTGTCACTGATGATGACGCGACCGCCCCCGAGCAGCGCGAGCGCGATCATGACGTATACGACCGTGTGCAGCGTCTTGGGACGGTACAGCAACGGACACGCAATGCCAACCGAGCTGTAGGTTCCCACCACCACGCCACACAGCAACGCGAAACTAAACCCGTGAATGCCCTCGCCCCCGAAGACATACATGATGGCCACGGCGAGGAACGTCGTGAAGCTCGTCAGCACGGTTCGCGACAGGCACTGGTTGATGCTGTTGTTGATGATGGCCGGCGTGAGCACCTTGAGCTTGCCCCGGTTTTCGCGAATTCGGTCAAACACAACGATGGTATCGTTGAGGCTGTAACCGATGATGGTAAGGAACGCCGCGATCATCGGAAGGTCGATTTTGAAGTCCGACAGCCCGAAGATACTCCCCAGGAAGGTGTTGTAGACGAAGTGCGCCCCGGCCACGAGCCCGAGCGTGATGCACACGTCGTGGGCCAATGCGACGATGGCGGCCAAGCCGAACTGCATCTGGCCAAACCGAATCCAGATGTACGCCACGATGGAGGCCAGCGCCATGACGATGGCGATGATCGCCTGGTTCTGCGTTTGACTCGCAACTTGCGGCGCAAACTGGATCACCTTACGCAGCGACTTCTCGCTCGCGAGCGCCTCGCGCGCCTGGGCCAGTTCCGGTGCGGCCACGTCTTCCTCCCACTTGCCCGGATCCTCATAGTAGGGAAGGTTCTCGTCGACGACGACGTAAGCCACTCTACTGAAGACATCCTCACCGTCGCGGCTTCCGGCCGGCGTAAGCCCAATGGCCGAGAACGGCCTGCTTTCATGTTTGGAGAACTCCGGCTGCATGCGAATCTCGCGAATGCGCTTTTCGAACGAGGCCACCGACAACGGCGGCGTCAGCTTGTCGAAGACAAACAGGGCGCCTCCCTTGAAATTCAGGATGTCGAAGTTAGCACCCGGTTCTTCGAGCACGTCGGCGACGTAGCGTGCGTCGTCCTCAATGGGCCAGGCCCCGTTGGGTGCCCGCTTGTCGTCGGTGGCGACCTCGAAGCTGATCGCGCTCTCGATGTTGAGCCGCTCACTCATCACGGCGAGGATGGCCACACGCACCAGTTCCTTGTTCGTCTCAACGGTAATGACCTCAAAGGCCGGTGGCGAATCTTCAACCGCATCGAGGGCGTGCACGGTCTGAATCCGTGCCCCTGCCAATCGTTCAGCTGCCAGACTCGCTGCTTCGCCGGCCTCTGCGAGGACGGCTTTCATGCCGTCGACAGTCATGCCGGCGTCGTCGTCAACCGCGATGTCAAGCGTGTGTCCCTTGCGCGCGAAGCCGCCTTTGACGACCTTCTTGCCCAGGATTCGCATCACGAGGGCTTCGATCTGCTCGCCGCTGAGTTTATCCGATGCAATCGTATAGGTGGACTCCAGCCCAACCTGGGACACCGTGGCACTCGCGATCGCGGGTGCGGCGGTGTCGCGAAGCCATTCCACGGCTGATCCCGCACCGGCCTCTCGCGACGACACGATGGTTCGGGCGTCCTCGTCGGTGATGGTCTCATTCTTGGCCATCTCGAACTGAACGCTCGTGCCTCCCAGGAATTCGATATCGAAAAGTGCCTCCCGATTCGTGCTACTCAAAATCACGGTGAACGCAACGGCCACCAGCACCACGACGCTCGAGATCGGCCAGAACATTCCGCGAAGCGACAGCCAATCGATCTTGGGGCGATGGAACATGTGCGTCATGGACAGGGTCTTCATCCACCCCTTGTCCAGCAGGGTGGTGAAGATCACCCGTGTGACGAACAACGCGGTGAACATGCTGGTCACGATGCCGAACCCGAGGACCATCGCAAAACCCTTGACCTCTTCGGTCCCGACGTACCCGAGGACCACACAGGTGATCAGCGTGGTGACGTTGGCGTCGACGATGGTCGAAAACGCGCGGGCGTAACCGACGCGCAAGGCCTTTCGCATACCCACGCCGCGCTCCCGTTCCTCGCGTATGCGCTCGTAGATCAGTACGTTCGCGTCGACCGCCATACCCACCGTCAATATCAGTCCGGCAATGCCCGGCAGCGTAAACGTCGCCTGCATGCTCGCCATGATTCCGAGCACGAACAACAAGTTCATGAACAACGCAAGGTTCGTGACGATGCCGGCGAAGCGATAGTAGATGAGCATGAAAATCGCCACCGCAATGCCACCGTAGATTGCGGCATTAACGCCCATCTCACGGTTGTGCTCGCCGAGCTGCGGTCCGATGGTCTGCTCCATGATCGGCGTCTCGATGAGCCGAGCAGGCAACGAACCTGCGCGCAGTGTCGCAATGGCCTCGCCCACCTTGTCTTGTGTGTACTTGGGGCTGGTGATTTGGCCGCTCTGGCGAATCATGCCCTGGATGACGGCGTACGACTGGGCGACGTCGTCGAGCACGATGGCCATGGGTCGCTGGAGGTTGCTCGAGGTGAGGTCGCCGAACTGCTGCCCGCCACGGGCGTCCAGCTCGAAGTTCACAGCAGGACCACCTGAATTGCCGTCAATGCCGGCGAACGCTCCGGTTAACTTCCATTTGCGGGCACTGTCGCGGAGGAGCCCGAATTTCCGCTCCGCATGGGCAAGTACATACCACTTGCCGGCGTACTTTTCGAAGATGATGCGCGAGCTATCCTTAGCCTTCTCGATATCCTCGGGCGAATCGGCGTTGGTGAAGGCCGCGATGTCCGAAACCTCGACCCAGCGGTAGAGATCGCTCGGCCGGGCACGAGGACCGCGGGACTCGAGCTGTTCAGTGTACTTGGAGGTAGGCTCCTGCAAGTAGGCTTCGTTGTGCGTGATCGAGTTCGGCGACGTCGGATCGCGCTCCGCCAAAATGCGAAACTCCAGAACGCCCGCACCGCGGATACGTCGCTTCAGGTCCGACGGATCCTCGAGCATGCCCTTGTCTTCAGCCCACACGTCGTACTTGGCAACGACCTCATCCAACGCGGCGCCGTATTGTGCGGCGGAGTGCGTTGAACGCAGCTTGGCAAGCTCAATGTCACGATCGGTCATGCTGGGAAGGGCCAGCACATCTTTGAGGCGGTTAAGGTCCATGCTGGTTTTGAGCACGTTTGCGAGGGCATCCTCGTAGGTGGCTCTCGCCGCAGTCTCAACATCGTAGTCGTCGCCAACTTGCGACTCATGAAACGCGTCGTACGCCGGAACAAGCACCTTGAAACGCTCGTCACGCTCTTTGACGCCCCGCACCAGCGCGTCGCGCTTGGCGCCACGATCAGAGTCAGGGGCCGTCAACATGGCCTGGACCGACATCTTGGAGATGTTCAAACCAGTCAAGACCTTAACCGCATCGTCGTACGCGTGACGGCGTTCGAGCGAATGGCGCGGAGGTCGCGGCATTTGAATCTCAAGCCGATTGTTGCCGATCGGCCGCCAGATCAGGTTGAGCTGGCCGTCCGGGTCGACGCGCCTTTTCAAGACGCCCATCACCTTTTCAGCCAATCCGGTTTTTTCCGAAGATGAGAGCCCCGCCGTATCGATCTCGAACAGCAAGCTCGATCCACCCGCGAGGTCGATGCCGGCCTTGAGCCTACTGCTCGGGGGATAGACGGCCAGAGCAGCCGCCACCACGGGTACAATGATCACCGCCCATTTTAGAAGGCGTCTTTCGTCATTCATTCTTTGTGTCTCCAAGGTGACATGTCAGTCACCCGGCTGTTGTGGTCGGCCGTTCGACAGGCCAAACCTGAGGATCGTCAAAACTGTCTGCAAAACTCGATCTGAAGCGACGCCGCGCCAGCAAAGACGCGGCCAATCCCAATGGCGCACTCACCCAACCAACGGTGGAGCGTGTGACCGATGGTTCGGATTGACGACCGCATGAACGATACCATTCGCTCGATCAGCAGCCGACGTGGATCTGTGTACGCGGTCCGGTGCCGTGAACCTGTGATGCCAAGGCGGCACGCCGGCGATTTTGACCACGGGAATCTGCCGCCGCGCAGTCCCAGGGCGATTCCACAGGGGGGCAGGCAAGACCGTGATCTGCGATTCGTCGTCGTCCTCGGTATTGTCGGAGTCGTGCGTCGGAGAACTCCCGCCGCACGCATCGCTGGACGGCGGACGGTCGACACCATCAGTCGCTACACCCGACACACACCAACCGCTGGCACTGGACATTGCCAGAGGATTTACTAAAGCCTCACTCGAAAACACAGCCAGCAGAAGGGCCGCTACAGCTCCTGCACCGCACTGTCTACTTCTCCATGGCATGGGGTGGGTATTATAGCGCCACGCCTGCCGTATGCAACCACCCGGTTTTGTCCGCGCCACATGGCGATCGATCCTCCGATATCCTGTGAGTTTTTTCTTTTCGGTCGAACGCTCGTCCTCTGTTTCCATGGCCTACTGAGAATCCTACAAAGTAAGACAAACCGGAAACATGAACCTAATATACTTGTTTACCTATAGTTACGATCTATCCTGCCTGAGTGAGGCGATCAGGTTGACCAGAATCTCTAAAACTTGTGGCGTCCGACTGCGGTCGTCCTTATAATGCCCCGACTGGTACGTGAAATCGCTGAAACTGTCCGCCTGTAGGAGCCACTTGTGGAACTCGGTCAAACAAGACAATGTGTCGAAGAGCTTCATTTTTCGTTGTACCAGCGGGCATTGCACCCTGAGTTGTTCCACATACACCAGGTGAAACGCGTGAACCACCGCTTCTACAACGCCGAGATCTGGATCACGGGCATGACGCACGTGGTCACAGTTCAGTTTGGTGACCAGAACTTGACCGAGTTGGTGGCCGAGCCGAGCGATTTGCTGCCCCGGGTG
>JAJDDU010000068.1 GCA_029260155.1 Phycisphaerae bacterium
CTCCTTGATCGAGGCTACGACCCCCGATCCGAGACCCCGAACGTACCCAAGGGGAGACTCGCTTCATAGTTTCACGGTTTGGCCGTAGGCCAAGCCGTGAATCCCGCCCCCACGGCCTGCCGCTTCGCGACAGACCGTGCCACCCCCAAAGTGCACCACGCCCCAACCGTTGCGGACGGCTTCGCGAACGTCTATTCTCGCACGCATGTTCATTGTATGCATGGCAATCGCACAGCTAGCGATTTCGGCACCGGGAAGACCGGTGGTTCAATTGAGCACGGCACTCCTGCCGGAGGGCGTCGGCGACGAGCAGGCCTACGCAAAATGGCTGGCTGATCAGACCGCGGAGCTTCTCGACGCCGCGGAGCAAACTGAAAACCTGCGCGATCGCATCGAGTTCCGCGTAGCCGCCGCAAACTGGATCCTGGCCCGCGAATGCGAGCCGTTCATGTCGCGATGGCTTAATGGCATCGAACGTGAAGCGAGCGCCGCGCAGATCGTCTCGTCGACCCAGCGTGCGATCGGCCAACTATCGATCGCCCGCGCCGACTGGCACCGCTACTCCGAGCTTGACGACCATGACAGCGAGACCGCCGTGGGTTTCGACTCGTCCATCGAGACACTTGAGGCGTTCGCCGAAGCGCTGCACGCCTGCGTTCTGCCGCCATTCGGCGACGGCGACGTGGCACGCTCAGCCGCCCGCAAACTGTCGGAGCATTTGGAAGACGACCGTCCGGCGGTGGCTGCGGCGGCGGTGCTCTGGCAGGGTGTTCTCTACGGAAACGCCGACCGGGTGGATCGGGCACTGAGGCTGCTTCCACCGGCAGCGACACCGCCCGCAAGCGAGACGTTGCAGTACGCGTTCTTCGCGAAGCTGCTCCGCTGCAAGCACCTTGCGCGAAACGGATCGTACGCAGCCGCTTGGCGCCTGCTGCTCGCCATCGAAGAGCGCAGCCAGGAGTGGTTCGTCACGTTGCGCCGCCGGGCGGAGGCAGGTCGCGCCGCGATGCTGGTCAAGTTCGACATCTGCGAAGCATGGAGCACCGCTGGAGACGACGCAAAGAACGAAGCCACCCGAGCTTGGTGCGATGAAACGCTGTCGCGCATTCGTGAGGAGCATTTTCCCGCCGCCGGCGACCTGAACGTCGCGCGGCTGGCGACTGCGGCACCGATGATCGTACCGCTTCCGGACACGAAGACCGAAGAGGTTGCAGTCGAGCCGCCGCCCGAACCCTGACACTTAGCGCTGCCAGCCATCCGTTCGTGCGGCACCCGGTCGAACTGACTCACGGCGTAGCAGCGGCGCTGAGGTCGATCCCATAGTCCGGTCGATCGATCGTAAGCGATCTCAGCCATTCATAGACGGCCTGGTACTTCCGGTCGTCCGTATCTCGGAAAACGGCACGAATCGGAATCGGATGATTCAGGTTGCTCTCGCCGGGACGCGGAGGAAGCCCATAGGTCAGGATGAGACTCTCATCGATGTTGTTTCGGTTGATTAGTGCAAGGTCGCCCACCTTGAGTTCGTGCAACACATAGAAGTTAGTGTAAAGGGCGTTGCCGCGCACGCCGCGACCACCAAACATCTGAAAGGCGCTGGGCCCGCTTCCGCCGTGGCACTCCACGGTCGCGCAGCGAGCGGCGATCGTCGGCATCACGTCGCGCCCGAAGATGCGCATACGCTCCGGATCCGTCGTGACATTTACCTTGCCGGAGAATTCCTCTCCGCCATACCGGAACATCGCACGCGCTTTCTCAATCGGCGAAAGACGGAAAAAGTCCTTTTTCTCGTAAGGCAGGCGCCCTTCTTTCTCCATCGCCCCGAAGAAGTCCTGCAGCGCTTTGCGATCGATCTTGACCCGCGCGTGCTCGACCCCGGAGCGACGCAATTCAGCCCTGCGAATGCGTTGCACTTCCGCGTCGGTGAGCAGGCGAGGAAGCGCTCCGCCGCCACCACCGCCCGCGCGCGGCACGCCGCCGGGCGACTGCGCATTGCGTTGGTCTTTCTTCAAGTAGCTGCGCGCGATATCGCGCAACAACGTCGCCTGCGCGTTGCCGGGCTCGACGCGAAGAATGAGGTTGCATTCGTCGGCCACAAAGTTCCATCGGGTGTTCTTCTTGCACCACTTGGCCAACTCGAGGTGCCCGCGAACGTCGCTGGTCACCAGAGCCCGCGATCGCCGGAGATACTCATCGTCGATCTGGTCGCCTCGAACGGGAACCGACCGAGCAGAAACGGCGGCCGCCATCAGGACGAGCCATACTGTTGTTGATCGTTGAAACATCTGAATTCCCAACCCGTTTCTCAATAGTCCAACTGACCGAAACATCGACAGATGAGTGACTATACGGCACGAGCGGTGGAGCATCAACCGACGTCCCTCGCCGGCGGATCGATGGCGAAATCGACCGGCACGACAGCGACCGATAGTGCATGTACTTACTTACCATGCATCAACGCGTCGTGGTCGTATCTCAAGAAGCCCGCCCCAACGCCCGATGCTCCAATTAATGCGAGACGTCGTATTCATTCCACGAGGACATCCGCGTGGGACGAATACCACAGCTCGCATAGCCGACGACGCACGCATGGTTCAACAGGCGATACGCGAGAACATGGCAGCGATGTGTCGGCCGGAGGACGGAGCAAGGACGCAAGTATCCGCGCGGTAACGACAGCGTCACACAACGAACGGCCCGCGGTTCCACTCGGAACCGCGGGCCGGCGCATGCGCATTTCTCGGCCGAAGAGCTACCCCGCGTTTTTCGCACTGCGCTCGTCGGGCGAGAAGTAATGGGTAGCCGTGCGAACATGCCATTTGTGTCCGTCAAACGTCGTGAGATTCGCGTTGGATTTGTAGAAGTCGATTTTCTGAAGGACCGGCGTCAGCTTGCTCAGAATCCCGGATACCTTCCCCAGCACAGGCTGAATCTCCGGCTCGGGGATGAACGCCCCCGCCATCCCCAGCACCATCGAGCCCGTCCCCGCAATCATCGCCAACTCATCGCCCAATCCGCGCTGATCGGTCAGCGAAACCGCCGCAAACGGCCCATCCGGAACAATCGCCTCGCTCATGGCACCTGCATTGCTACGAATGTTAGGATGGTCACCGGCACCCGTGGCCAAACACCGGGCCACGGCATCGGCGGACTTCCCGAAGATAAGAAATCCGTCGGCAACGCCCCACACCGCCGGCGTCGGAAACATCGCGACATGGATGTTCTGGAATCCCTCCAGTCGCTCATGATCGGTAGGCGACGTGCGCAGACCCACCATCGCCAATCCCGCAAACATCGGGTTCTTGCTCGCCAGTTGTGTCACCGTCGTGGTGCCGAACGTCACGGCGGCGCCGACCTTCTCACGCGCGACCTCTTCATCCGTGACCTTCATGAGAATGACCGAACCACCCCCATCCGCCAGAGTCACGCTGATCGAGTCGCCGTCGATCCAGTCAAGCACGTCCCTGCGAATATTAACACCGGCCATTTCCTGGATACCGGCCCACTTCTGTAGCAGCTTCTCGCCCTCCGGACCGCCGAGGCGGATCGTGTCCTCGATGAACTTGTACAGCTCGCCCACGTCAATCCCGCCGGCCACCGAGAACGATAGCGTTTCCGCCGGCAAGTACTTGTCGAAATCAGTGAGCTGCGGACGCTTCCCGAAAATCGGGTAGATTGCCCGATCCCTCGCGTCGGGAACCAAAACCGCCATCGTCTCCGTCCACGCCGAGTATCCGTCCGTGGTTTCGACAGACGCCACGTAATCGAGGACTTCCACCGCATCCGCGATGCGATTGATGAGTCCCAGAACGATGGCTTCGTTGCCGGCGTCGTGATCCTTGGAGTACGCAGCCGCGTGTTGTTCAGCGAGCGAGACAGCAGCGTTGTATCGATCGTGACTGCGGAGGCTTTCCAGATCGGGATCCTTGCGAATGTGCCGCGGGCTGTAGAATCCCGCTTGGACGGCTTCGTCCAGGAAGTCCAACGCCTTGCTTTCATGCCCGAGCACCGCGTGGAAACACGCCAACGCATACAGCACCCGCGAATCCTTCGGGGCAATTGCGTAGGCCTGCTCGCAGAGCTTCAGCCCCTGTGCGAAGTCCTTCTCCTCATAAACCTGCCACGCTTGCAGTGTGAGCGCACGCACCTCCCCGTTGTCAGCCGAATTGCGAACCACGTCTTTACCCGAGGCGATCTCCGCCAACGCGCCCGCCCGGGCGAGCGCCGCCGTGTACCGGGGATCACCGCGCAAGCTATTCAGATCGGAGTCCGACGCCATCTTCCGTGGCGCGTGGAACCCCGCTTCGACTGCGTCATTCAGCGCCCGAAGAGCCTGCTCCTTCTGCCCAGCCAGCGCACTGAAACAAGCCAAATTGTAGGTAATGAGCGAGTCCGTCGGTTCGATCGCGTGGGCCTGCTTTACGAGGGTCAACGCCTTGTCCCGATCACCACTCCGATAAGCAGCCATCGCCCGACCGTTGATCGTGTTGGCTTCGGCGTTCTGCCCCGTGTTTCGGTAATGATCGCCCGCGCCACCGACCATCTTCACGACGCCGCCCAACATCCCACGCAATGGTCCCGTCAACGCGTGCACGTCGAAAAACGTCATGAGATCTTCGGCGGGTGGAAGCTCAGCAAACGCGGCGCGAAAACGCGCATCGTCGCCCAACGGTGCTTTCGAGCTGTTGCCGTTCATAAGCGCCAAAACGTCATCAAGAAGTTCCGCACGGACGCCCAAGATCACGACATCACCGCGCAATCCGACAG
>JAJDDU010000069.1 GCA_029260155.1 Phycisphaerae bacterium
TGCCATCTTGTTCATCGCGCCGCTTGACATTCTTCGTCGTTCCGTGTTTGGTAGCCATCGGGCTCCTCCTGTAATAAGGGTCTTTTCAACAACCCGGAGGATGCCCCACCTTTCCATCAATTTCCACAAGATCCCAGACTATCTCCTTACATTCTCACTAGAGGCTACGCTTCCGCCTTCAAAAACTTCACGAACTCGTCCACGACCCGACGTTCCTCGCGTGTCAACTTGGCGAATGATTCGGATTGCGCGGCGAACCTTGATGCGTGTTCGCTAACTGTATCGTCACGGATTGCTCCGGCTAACGCCGCCAGCCGGCGTTGCGGAATGCTATAGAAATCTCCGAGCTTGTGCAGCGTCAATGGAGTCGGGCGGTACCCGTTGTTCCATTCGATTGCCGACAGCTCAGCACGATCAATTCCCGAACGCTTCGCAAGCTCTTCAACGGACAACCCCTCACGGCGCCTTAGCATTCTTAGGAACAACAAGAAGGCCTGCCGTGAGGCGGCTACATCGGGATCCACTGCTGTCATTTCGACAGTGAGTTTTTGCTTCAGCGCTCCTGCGACTCGATGCAGTATGGACAACGAATGCCCGTCGTAGTCTGCATCTTCCAGTCGGCTCACGACCGATTGCGTCGTGTCGATCAGCTCCGCCAACTCCTTCTGCGTGAGTCCAGCGTTCTTGCGAAGATCATAGATGAGTTGGGCCACCTCAGCGTTGACCCGCTCTGCCTGCACCGATGCCTTCCGCTCCGCATCATCCTTGATGTAGCGACGATGCAGGATATCGACAGCATTGGTTGTCTTTTCCTTTTTCGCCATGACTACTCTCCAATTGTGTGTCTGTCCGGGTTTTTCTCGAACCGCCGCCAACGATCTATCGCCAAATCGATCTCTCCTGATGGCACTTCCCGCTCTTTAATAACGCCGTGCGAGATCACTGCTCGCTCTCCATGGAAGAAGTACAACACGCGGTAATGGACGCCGCGAAAACTCGCTCGCAGTTCGTGAATGCCATCCCGTAGCGAGTCCGCTTCTGGCCTCCGTAACTCGTGGCCCATTTGGCCGAGCCGTTCGATTCGGACGAGGCACTTGTCTTGCACCTTCTGCGGTAGCCCATCGAGCCACCCCAAAAGCGGAGCCGATCCGTCCTCACCCACGAATATCAGTACTTCCGTCTCGGGCATCCATTGCCTCCTATGTACTATCGCATTATTGCGATACGCAATCAACTTGTCAATCGCAAAATTGCGATTTTTTTTCGGGATGCATGAGTAGGGCTGAGGCCAGTGGTTCCCGAGAACTCGGTCGGCGGGGTGCTTCGGGCAATGCGTTCCTGGAAGGCACCTCCGCCTCATACGCCGCCGCGCTCCCGAGACCCGCTGCTACCCCCAAAACAGGCGTGGCCGTGGAAATCTCGCGAACCACAGATCACACCTGTAGTTATTACCATGTGGGGACGCTACGCGCGGCATCCGCCAGCCCGGCCAACACCAACGCCTCCGCGTCGGAGTACAAAACGCCATGCGCCAATCGAAGCCAAGTCGAATCGACAGAAGCCGCAATTCTGCCCCCAAAACGCAGTTTCGCCACGCAAACGAAACAGCAAAACGACCAAACGAACCCATCTCGCAGCACCACTTTAACGCTTGCGGAACGCGCACGGAGGCGATGAACGCGTCGATCTGCGCAAGCAGCCTCGATGACCAGCCGGCCGCGAGTACCCCCCATGCGTGCCCCCACGCCCGCTTCGCGGCGACGAATTGCCAAATCCCCGGTCGCCCGTATGCTGCCCGCTCGGCCGGGGCGGTCGAGTCGAGGAGGTCGTTTCGATGAAGTATGTAATCATTCTGCCGGACGGCGCCGCGGACGAACCGGTCCCCGAACTCGATGGCAAAACGCCGCTCGAAGCCGCCCGCCTCCCCAACATGGATTGGGTCGCCGAGCACGGGCAAATGGGCCGAGTGTTGACCGTTCCCGATGGCTTCACGCCCGCCACCGACGTCGCGACCCTCTCGCTCTTCGGCTACGACCCGCGAGCGCACTACACCGGCCGCGCACCACTTGAAGCCGCCGCGCAGGGCATCACCGTCGGACCGCAGGACATCATCTTCCGCTGCAACTTCGTCACGATCACCGACGGAAGAATGGCCGACTTCACAGCCGGGCACATCCCACAAAAAGAATCTGACCGACTGATCCAAGCGCTGGCTGAGCTCTTCAAAGGCGATGGGCTCGCGTTCCACACCGGCGTGTCCTACCGAAACCTGATGATCGCCGAAGGGTTCGGCGACCGCGCGTTGCGTTGCGCACCACCGCACGACATCTTCGGCCAGCCCGTCGCCGACCATCGTCCGCAGGGCGACGGAGCAGAGCGCATCGAAGCCATCATGACCAAAGCGAACGAGATGATCGCCGGCCACGAGATCAACCGCACGCGACGCGAAGCAGGCCAACCGCCGGTCACCGGCATCTGGCTGTGGGGTCAGGGCAAACCGGTGCAGCTACCTTCGCTTCGCGAGCGATTCGGTTGCACCGGCGCAGTCATCACCGGCGTCGACATCATTCGCGGCATTGCGGTGTGCATGGGCATTGACGTGATCGACGTACCCGGAGCGACGGGCTACATCGACACGGACTACGTGGCCAAAGGCGGCGCCGCCGTGCGCGCCTTGAACGATTACGATCTCGTCGTCGCGCATGTCGAAGCGCCGGACGAAGCCGGTCATCTCGGCGACGCGGCGGAGAAAATCCTCGCGCTCAAGCGCGTCGACGAACACGTTGTAGGCCCCCTGCTCGAAGCCGTGCGCGGTTACGACGAATGGCGCATCATGGTCGCCCCCGATCACCCCACCCCAGTCACCACGCGAGCCCATTCCGCAGTGCCACCGCCATGGTGCTACGCGGGCACCGGCTTCGCGCCCCAACCGCACGGACCGTTCACGGAGAAAGACGCGGAGTCCACCGGCATCTTGATCGATCCAGGCCACACGCTGATGGGCCGGTTCATGAAGTCGCGGGAGCAGTAGCGTACTCGTCTCTCGCGCCACCGAGCCAACCGTAGACCGCGGGAATGACAAAGAGTGTCAGCAGCGTCGACGTGGCCAGGCCAAAGACGACCACGACCGCCAGCGGGCGCTGAACTTCCGACCCGATTCCGCGGGCCAAGAGCAGGGGCAGAAGACCGAGTATCGTGGTGATGGCCGTCATGAGCACCGGGCGCAGCCGCAACAACCCGCCCTCCACAAGTGAGTCGTGAAGCGATTTGCCGCGGTCGCGCAGTTCATTAATGTAGCTAACCAGTACGACACCGTTTTGCACCGCAATGCCAAAGAGCGCGATGAAGCCGACCGATGCCGGCACGGACAGATACTCGCCGGTAACGTAGAGGCCGAAGATACCGCCGATGAGCGCGAGCGGCACGTTGACGATGATGATGAGGGCGTGACGTGTGGAACTGAACGACAGCCAGAGCATGAGAAAGACGGCAGCGATAACGATCGGCACGATGATGGACAAGCGGCCCATGGCGCGCTGCTGGTTCTCGAACTGCCCGCCGTACTCGATGTAGTAGCCCGGCGGCAAGTCGACCTTGTCCGCGATGTTCCGTTGAATGTCCGCGATGACGCTGCCCATGTCGCGGCCACGAACGTTGCCTTGAACGATCCAACGTCGCTGGTTCTTCTCGCGATTCACCTGAATCGGCCCCACAAACTCCCTCACATCAGCAACTTGCGAGAGCGGAATGAGGGAACCGTCGGTTGTGTGTACGAGGGCGTCGCGTATCGACTGCGTGTCGATCCGGCGGTCTTCCCTGAAGCGCATGTGGATGCCGAACCGGCGCGTGTTGAGGTACAGCGTATCGATCACTTCGCCGCCGATGGCCAGCTCGATCATCTCCTGTATCTGGCTGACTGCGATGCCGTACCGCGAGCAGGCGGCGCGGTCCGCGATGATCTGAACCTGCGGCTGACCGAAGCTCTGCTCGACCGTAAGATCGACCAGCCCTGGGATGTCTTCGATGGCTGCGCTGATCTCGTCGGACTTGTCCCGAAGGACGTTCAGGTCTTCGCCGTAGAGCTTGATGGCCAGTTGAGCGCGGATTCCGGAGAGAAGTTCGTCGAAGGCATTTTGGATGGGCTGCGTGAAGTTGAGTTGCACTCCCGGCCACGAGGACAACTCTTCGCTCAGCGCTGCGACGAGCTGCTGCTTGTTCTCAAACCGGGTCCATTGCGCCGTGGGACGAAGCTCGATATGGACTTCAGCGTAGTTGACGGGATGGGGATGGCTTCCTGCTTCGGGGCGGCCGATGCGAGAGACGATCTCCTCGACTTCCGCGTACTTCATGATTTGTCGTTCGAGTTTCTCAACAGTGTCGGTTGCCTTCTCCAGCGAGATCGACGGGGACATGATCACACCGACCAGGATGGAGCCTTCCTCCAACGTCGGAATGAACTCCGTCCCGATCAGAGGCACTAAGCCCAAGCTCCCGACGAACCCGACCAGAGCGATCGCGATGACGACGCCTTTTCGCCGGATCGCCAGTTCCAACAATGGCCGATACAGCTGCTTAAGCTTTGTAATCAGGAGGAGTTCCTTGTGTTGCCCCTGTTTGAGAAGAAGGGACGAAAGCACGGGGGCGACGATGAGCGCCGTCGCGATGGAACCGAGGAGCGCGAAGGCGATGGTAAAGGCCATGGGGGAGAACATCTTCCCTTCGACACCTTCGAGCGTGAATATCGGGAGGAACACCGTGATGATGATTGCGATGGAGAACAGGATCGGGCGACCGACCTCCTTGGCGGCGCGCAGGATAACATCGCCTTTGGGCTTGGCGGTGTTCGCGCCGTCGTTCAGGTGGCGGTAGATGTTTTCTACCATGACGATGGCTCCGTCTCCCAGCATGCCGATGGCGATGGCGATCCCGCCCAACGACATGAGATTGGCGGAGATGCCGTTGACGCCCATGCAGATTACCGCCACCAGCGCGCAGATCGGCAAGGAGAGCACGACGATGAATGCGGTCCTGACGTTTCCCAGGAAGACAAAGAGCGTCAAGAGAACCAAGGCAGCGCCCTGTAGAAGCGCTTTTTTGACCGTCCAAGTGGCCCGAGCGACCAGCTCAGCCTGTTCGTAATACGGAATAAGCGATACGCCCTTGGGGAGCGCGGCTTGGACGCTTTCCACCTTTTTATAAAGCCGTTGAATCACTTCGGAAGTATTCTCTCCGAACAGCTTGAGCACGATGCCGGATACGACTTCCTTCTCGCCGTTGCGGGTCACGACGCCTCGGCGGATTTCGTTTCCGTACACGACCTCAGCCACATCCGCGAGCGTGATCGCGACGCCGTCTTCCACTCTGATGGGGATGCTGCGAATGTCGTCCAAGGATTCCAGCAGCCCGAGTCCGCGCACCAAGTACTCTTCCGATCCGACGACAAGGAACTGACCGCCGACGTTCTCGTTGTTCTCGCGCACGGCTTCGACGAGATCGTCGAGCGCGACGCCGTACCGAAGCAACGCGTCGGGATCGACACGAATTTGATACTGCAAGACGTGGCCGCCGATGGACAGGATGTCCGTAACGCCTGGAACGGTCTTGAGTTGGAACTTGACGACCCAATCGTTGAGTTCGCGGAGGTAGGTGTTGGGTTCCTTGCCTTCGGTGTCGACATCTTCGTCGAGCGTCAGGTAGTAGATGAAGATCTGGCCTAATCCCGTCGAAATCGGACCGAGGGTGGGCGGTTCGTCCAATTCCGGCAGTTCCGCGACGGCGGCTGCGAGCCGTTCCGCCACGAGTTGGCGTGCGAAGTAGATGTCCACGCTGTCCTTGAAGTACACGTACACGACCGCCAAACCGAACGCGGAAGTGGATTTGATCTGGGTAACGCCGGGCAGCCCGTTCATCGCGGATTCGATCGGGTAGGTGATGAGGCGCTCGATTTCCTCGGGTGCCATCCCGTGTCCCTCCGCGAACACGGGCACCATGATTGGGGAAATATCGGGGAAGGCGTCGACGGGCATCCGCTCGTACTCGTACGCGCCGTATGCCGTCACCGCAACAATGGCGACGACGACCAGGCCTTTTGCGTTCAGCGACGCCTCGATCAGCTTGTCGATCATTTCAACTCCTTGGATGGAAGCGACCGAGCTAGTGGCCGTGGCCTGCGTGTGCACCGAGGCCACTGGTAACGATTTTCGCTTTCAGCTCGAACGCGCCGTGCGTGACGTAGCTTTGCCCCGCGACAAGACCGGATAGGATTTCGATGCTTGATTCATTGCTTCTCCCAACCTCGACCGGTGTCGCCACGAATCCCTCGGCGGTGTCCAAAAACACGACGCGCGTGTCTGCCACTCTCTGAACCGCTGACTTGGGGATGACGACGGGAGCGCCCTTCTGCCCGATGGAGATTTCAGCGCTCACGAAGAGCCCCGGACGCAATCGGCCGTCTGGGTTAGGAAGAACGACGCGCGCCAGCGCCGTTCGCGTCTTCTCGTCAACAACGGGCGCCAAGTACGCTATGGTGCCGTGCACCGAAGGCATGCCGGTGCCGGCAGAAATAGTGACGGCCATGCCTTTTGCGACGTGGGGAAGATCCTTCTGGTATACGGCAATGTTGACCCACACCGAAGCCAGATCAGCCACCGTAAAAGCATCGGATTCGCCGCCGTGCTTTTCGCCCAGCACGAGATGCTTCTCAATCACAGTGGCGTCAAACGGAGCGCGCAGCGGGTACCACGCAAGCCTCTCCTCGGCTTTGTGCAGGTCAACATTGCCGGAGTCACTTACGCCAGCCCCATGTTGCGCGCAGTTCTTGCAGTTCGGATCAGTACACGCGACCTGCTGTGTAGTCGGAGGATTCTGAAGTTGGGCCTGATCATCCAGTTCCGCTACTCCTTCGGTGGTAAGCCCCAGCAGGAAGAGGCGCCGGCGTGCGCCGGTCAATTCGATCTCGCGGATTCGTCGCGACCGCTTGGCTTCGAGGAGGTCTCGCAGGATCTTGAAGTCGATGCTGTCACGCGTTGCGGCGTAGAGGGCATCGGCTTTCTTGAACTCAGCCTCTGCTGTTTGATAGTCTCGCTCGCTTGCAATCTTCTTCTCGAAGAGCGGCCTTTCCCGGAGATACGCAGCCTCCGCCAACACCAACTCGGCATACGCGGATACGAGGATGCTGCGGTTCTCACCCATGGCGGTCCCGCTCATGTCGCGCAGCGTCTCTAGCGAAGGAGACGACTTGAGAACGCCCAGCAGTTGGACCGTGTTGTCGTGGACTGTTTGGGCGCGTGCGAGATCCACGGTGCAACAGCTAACCTCCGCCAACTTGGCGAGATAATCGACCTTGGCTGTGCCCAATTCCGCACTCTCAAGCCAGGCCATCACCTCGCCGGCGCGTACGTTGTCCCCTACTCTGGCGAGGACCTCTCGGGCGATGCCCGGTGCGCGAGGGACAATGTGCGCGACGCGGTCTGCATTGAGCGCGAGTTCACCGGGCAGGCGAATCAGGGCCGTCAACTGCCCGGATCCTGCCGTCGCCACCGTGACGCCAAACTTGACTCTCTCGTCGCTCGTGAGCCGAACGACCGACTCCGCGGCATGATCGTCGCGGTCGTCATGCTCGTCGGGTTCGTCGTCGTCATGATCGCCGTGGTCGTGGCCGTCATGATCGTCGTGTTGCGCCATCGCGTACCCGTCCCGAGAGAAACGCGACCATGCGTTTGAGATCCCAAGAACGGCGACAGCTGCGACCAAGATCGCCAGGGTTGTTCTATTTCTCATCAGAGTGTCCTTCAATCGTTGGCAAAACCCGCTACAGGAGCAACGCCGACAAAACGCCGCGCAGCAGATCCGTCGCAAACGATTCCAATGTTGTGGGGTCGGCGAGTGTACAACCGCCCAGGAGCGTTACGCAGAGGATCGTCAAGACAGCGCGTATGAAACCGATTCGAGTTCGCTTGCTTCTCATGATTAGTTTTCCTTAAGAGTTCAGCCGACTGCAATGCAACGGGTGGCACGGTCTGGCGAAGCCAGGCCGTGGGACAGTCCGCGTCCTTCACGGCCTTGCTGCGCTCCGCAAGACCGTGCCACCCAGCGCCACCTAGGCCTCTCTTGATTGCACTTGGCTAAAGTGTTACGGCTGACGTTCATACTTTCCGCGACTTCCCTCCGAGCAGTGAGTAGAACACCGGTAGCACGAGTAGTGTCAGCATCGTCGATGTCAGAACGCCGCCGATGACGACTGTGGCGAGGGGACGCTGGACCTCCGCGCCGACGCCGGTGTTGAACGCCATTGGGACGAAGCCCAACGCAGCCACCAACCCAGTCATCAACACGGGTCGAAGACGTACCATGGCCGTTTGTTCGATCGCTTCGTACATCGCCACGCCCCTATCGAGCAGACTCCGAAGGTACGACACGAACACCATGTCTCCAAGCACGGAGACGCCGGACATCGCCACAAAGCCGACGCCGGCTGATATACTGAACGGCATATCCCGGAAGTGCAGTGCGAAGATGCCTCCGACAGCGGAGAGCGGAAGCGTCATAAAGATACGGATCACGTCCGTGACTCGACCGTATGTGATATATAGAAGAAGGAAGATCAAGCTGAGCGCAACCGGCACGAC
>JAJDDU010000070.1 GCA_029260155.1 Phycisphaerae bacterium
TGCGAGTGTCGTGTTGAAGCGGCCGTCTTTCTGTCGCGTGAGCTCCGCGCCCTTGGCTTTCCAATTGCCCAGGGCATCGCGATTGCCCGATAGGTACAGCGACACATCAGAAGGCGTCCCCGCGGGCACGGTCACCCAAAACGTGACAGCGGCGGTCTGCTCGCCTTGCAAGCTCGCGGTCGCGAGCGCCAGTATTGCCAATGCAGCGGTCATTTCATGTCATCTCCACCAACGCTCACTATTCTAGCGTCGCCGCCGCACCCTGGAAATCGATGTCCACCGTCACACGCTTCGTAACTGGCTGTGCAGGCACTGAGACCTCAATCACAGGACCATCGGGCGAGCCGCCGGTCGTTGAAAACGGCATGGCATCTCCCACCGGCGCGAGCGTTGTCCAATGATCCGTCGCGACACGGTTGACGCGCACTCCTTTGACAGACCGCTTCCCCCAGCCCGTCGGCGGATGTACGCGGACACGCCAAGGCCGATTCGCAGTCTCATTCCCGTAATTGCCTCGGCGCGGCTCGACGACGACTGAGACCCGATTGTTCGCGGCGTCCACACTTGCACGCAGCGAAGTCTTGCTGAACACCCCATCCTGATAGTCATTGCTGACACCATCATCTTCGTAGAGCGTGGCCAACGCGCGTCGCGTCGACGTCGGATAGACATCGACCGTGACCGGCGACCATGGCTTCTCGCCTGTATGCTGCATCGGAGGCGCCAAGAGTACAACGCTCCCTGCTCTAACAAACAGCGGTATCTCTCGTAGCGTCGCAGAAACAACCTGCGCGCCCGGACCGCGCCGCACCTCCCCCGACCAAACATCGATCCACGCGCCCGGCGGTAGCCACACCGTTCGCTTCGACTTCCGATCCTTCGACGCTTCGTCGTATTCCAATCGACACACCGCGTCGCCGCCGTACTGTTGATAGTCAACGCGCAGTTCATAGGTTTGGCCTGGTCGCAGTGTCTGTGTTGCCCAAAAGGAACGCTCTGCCTGCGGACGCCACTCGTCAATTACGATGTGACCGTCGAGGAAGACACGAACACCATCATCCGCAGTCGCGCGAAGCCGCAACGGTGAATCGCCGGGAATGGGTCCAATCGTGCCGACCCATCGCGCGGAGAAGTTGTCTCTTTGAACGCGCGCCGCCGGCGCGTGACCTGTCCACAGGAAGTCGATCGTGGCATCAACCTGCTCGTTGGCTGGTTCACCCGTGAGCTCGCGATTGTTGAAGTACTGTGCTCGCAGACCGGGCTCACCGGCAGGCGTTCGGAACCACTCGGGTGGGAGCTCCCTCACTTCGTCACGATAGATCGGTGCAACCAGGATGCTGTCACCCAGCAAGTACTGATCGTCGCGAGCCGCTTCGACGTGATCAGGCCACTCAAGGTCACATCGGCGAAGCATGGGTTCGCCCGTTTCGTAATTACGTCGCGCCGCCGCATAGAATACCGGCAACAGGCGGTAGCGCATCTCGATGCAGTCACGGGTGATGGCCTCAGCCACACTGCCGTATTCCCATGGAACCCGAACATCACCCCGCGTGCAGTGCAAGCGAAATATGGGTGAGAGGGCGCCGAACTGAACCCATCGTATGTAATCCGGCACTGTCGGTCGGCCCACGTGGCCGGTCAGATCTTCACTGATGTACGGATTGAGCGCCCGCACACCGCAGTACACCGCATTCTCAATGCCCATCTGAAGGAAACTGAGACTGTTCTGCGTATCGCCCGTCCAGTGGATGGGGAATCGATGCGCCGCGACGTTCGGTGGTCGGTTGCGACGGCCGTTATCAATACCGTCCACATTGGCCATGATCATCGGCCGCAGACCGGGGCGCTTCGCTTGCGTGATGTCGCGATAAAGACGCATTCCCCATACTTCCTTGCGGATTCCCGGCGCCGGCTCGTGCAGATGCGTGTGCCAGTTGCGATCAAACCACCAAACGTCGATCCCCATGTTCAGCAGTGATGCCAATCCGTCGTGTCGGTAACGCAACTCGTCCGCCGCAAGCGCCGTCTTCGCAACAGGTTCCGGATGATCGTTGTACATCAAGCGAACGTGATTCTCTTTCGCCTTGCGAATGAAGCGCCCCATGTCGGGAAACAGTGCAGTGTCCACTCCGTACCCATGCGAGGCGCCGACCCGCCAATCAGTGTCGATCACGAGAACATCGAGCGGAATTCGGCGGTCGCGATATCCGTCGATTTGCGCCAGCGCAGTCTCTTCAGTGTAGGGGTAATAGCGGCTGTCCCACGCACCGAATGCATACAACGGCGGCATGGGCGTCGCGCCGGTCAGCTTCAGAAAGTCGCGCCGCAATTTCCGGTAGTCACCACCCGGCAGGAATACATACACGTCGCGGGCGTTGTTCGAGACGTCCCAGCCGGATGTCTCGCCGTGCTCACTGGGCTGCTCAGGCGGCGGCAGCGCGCCCCATGCCGGCGGCACAATTCGAGGCGTGTCCGCAAATGCCCACGCAGGCGACATCTTGCCCGGTGGCGGAAGCCACACACTGTTGCGCTCTTTGCCGTCGCATCTGTACAGGAGCTTGCCTTGCAAATCGCGAAACTCCAGACCCACGATGGAATCACCGGGTCGCGGAATGCGCAGCTGCCATCGGTTCGTCTTGACGACCTTGGCGTCCGGAGTCTCTTCAATGGTGACCGAGACATCCTCGCGTTCGGCGCGCGTTGTAACATGAAACGTCGAACGGTCCTCGAATCCGTGCGTACCCCTCTCTTCCAACCGTACCAAGGACGGCGACAAGACCTGCACCCGCACCGCGTCGACAACGGCCGTTTCGGCTGGGGTACGCGCCGCCACGACCAACAGCAACACCAAGCTCAAACTCGCCGCTCGGATTCGCATAGCGATAACTCCGCAGTTATTACATCGAGACCGGTGTGCGGCGGCGAAAGACAACCATACCGCCGATGAGCGTCACCAACGCAAGCACCACAAGCACCCATTCAGAAACCGTGGGAATCGCGACGGCGTCACACGCATCCGGTATTCCGTTTCCATTGAGATCGACAGCGAGAAACACGTCCACCGCCACAGGCACTTCAAAGTGCTGCATGCCCGCAATCGCGGCGAGATCGACGTTACGCGGCTCGCCGAGATTGCCCCCACCGCCAAGTGGACCCAAGACTTGATTCGATACAAAGTCGTGTTGAACGCCGTTCACAAACGCACAGACGGCCACCGGGCCGACGGGATCCCCAATGGCTGACAGCGGGATGGCGAACTCCACCCCGGTCGCAACGCCAATCCCGGAGTCAGCCCCCGCCCCGCTGCTGACGCCGCCGACATTGCTATTGTCAATCGTCGCGCGGATGCCGTGGGGATTGGAACCGCCATACAGCATGCCACCCGAAATCGTAGTTGTCGCGCCCAGCGGATAGCCGACGCCATTGCCGGCGGTCAGAAGCTCAGCGTAGTAGCCACCGAGTTGATAAGGGTTGCCGCCGCCGTCGAAATTGTCGTCACCTTCGAAGCTGATCCAGAAGTCCGCCTCAAAACCCGCGTCAAGTATCAGGCCATTGCCGCTGCCGCCCATCCGGTTCAAGCCATTGCCACCCACGGTCGGGTTGTCAGCGCGCAGTTGATTCTGACCACCCGGGATGCTGTCGATGAAGAGTTCCAGTTTGTTGAAGTTGGATTCGAGATTGCCCGCCACCACCAGATGAAGCACGCCGCCCCGAATCACACCGTACGCGGCATCGAGTTCCGACCCGTTGGCAAACGCGGGGTCGCCGAGGGTGCTGTCGCCGAACTGGGTCTGCGTGTCTTGGACGGACACGGCAGAGCCATACGCCGAATCCGCCGTTCCATCCACGGCGCTCACCGGAACAGGCATGGCGAACTCGCATGAATCGGGCAACAGGTTGCCATTGCAGTCAAGCACCGCGCCCGTGCCCACTTCGCAAGCGTCGAGCACTCCGTTGGCGTTGCAGTCGAGGCTGCCGTCCACCGCGATCTCGCATTCGTCGAGGCGGTCGTCACCGTCACAATCGGTGGCCGGAGTCAACTCCTGGTCATCAATTACGCAATTGCTGTCGCAATCCACAAAATCGACAACCGCCGTCACCGGGAAGTGGTCGGACGGGTACTGCCCCGCATTGTTGTCCAAGAGGATCTCCGCCTGGATCGTCCGCGCTTCAGTTGGCTGTGCGAAGATGTAGTCGATTTTCTCACCGGTCGTAACGCCCGAAAACGCGTTGAAAGTGCCAACGCTCGTCACTTCGGGATTGACGGATCGAAACGTGTCGATGAGACCGCCCTGCTGAATGATCGTCACCACCGCGGGGTTGAGTTCGCCGGCATTGAAATCACCGGTCAGCACGACGGGATCAGTCCAAGGCGTTATGCGATCGAGGAACAGCAACGCGCTATTGTATCGCGCCAGCTGCGAAAACGCGGAGAAATGCGTGTTGGCCACGTAGAAGGACGCTTGAGTCTGAAGATCGAGCAGCCGAGCCCAAGTGACAATCCGCGGCAGCGGCGCCCCCCACCCGGTCGAACCCGTAAGTTCCGGCGTCGGCGACAGCCAAAACGTATCGCTTTCCAGCAGTTGAAACCGATCAAGCCGGTAATAAATGGCGGAGTACTCGCCGCTCGTGCCGCCGTTCCGC
>JAJDDU010000008.1 GCA_029260155.1 Phycisphaerae bacterium
GGAACGGCCCGAGTTCTCTGACCTCCTCGAAGCTTGGGGAGCCAAGCCGGCAGCAGCTCGCGGTTTCTTGGAGCGCCTTGCTATCGACGTAGGCGGCGGGATTATTACCGATCCTCTCAGCCTCCTGGCCGGTCCTGGCAAGGGCATTGTCAAGGGAGGTCTGCTGGGCTTCGGCGATGACGATTACATCGTGCAGTACGACACCAATCTCAACGGCTGGAAAACAGCGGTCGGACTGGTTCGCTACGTTGACGCCAACAATCACTACCGCATCGAGCTGCTGGACGGAGATACCATTCGACTGGCCAAGCTGGAGCACGGCAAGCGCACTGAGATTGCAACGGCGGCCCAATCCGAAACCGGCTGGATGACCGTCAAGGTCAAGCTGTCGGGCACGTCGATCACCGTGTGGCTGGCGGGCACGCAGAAGATCAACACGACCGACGCGACGTTCTCAGCGGGCGGCTTCGGCCTCACCGGCCAGCAGCCGAAGTTCAAGAACATCAAGATCGGTCACGACAACAACGCCAACAATAACATCGACGACGTGGGGGACGACATCGTCTACACGGACGGCTTCACCAGCACCTCGACCACGCCCATCTACGACGACAACGGCAACCTCACCAGCGGCGAGTCGTTCAGATACGAATTCGACGCCTGGAACCGACTGGTGACGGTCAAGACCCAGGACGATAATCTGACCATCGCCACCTACAAATACGACGCTCTGGGCCGCAGAATCAAGAAAGTCGTCACAAACAGCGGCGATCTGGACGGCACCACCTACTTCTACTACAATAATCGGTGGCAAATGCTCGAATCGCGTGACGGCTCGGAAAACCTGGACACACAGGTCATCTACGGTACGCAGTACGTCGACGAGATCGTCCGCTACGAGAAGCAGGACTACGGCACCATGTTCGTCTTCCAAGACGCCAACTGGAACGTGACCTCCACGGTGAACTACGACGCCGTCCCCTTGGACCGCCTGCACACCACGCCCTACGGCGAGCCCACTTTCGACGCCTACACCATCAACGGCGACTACGACGGCGACGGCGACCTCGACTCCACCGACGGGAGCAACCTAACAACGTGCAAGAACGGCACGCAACCCGTCACCGGCGCCTGCCGAGTCTTCGACTTCGATAACGACGGCGACGTCGACACCGCCGACGAAACCCGTTTCGACGAACTCTACTCCGGCAGCGGAACCGACATCACTCGGCAACCTGCCCGCAAAACCAGCGCCAACGGCTTCATCTACGCCCACCAGGGCTTGATGCTCGATGCAGAGACAATGTCCTACCAAAACCGCCACCGGCAGTACAACCCGTGGCAGAAGAGATTCATGCAACGGGATCCGCTCTACGACCTCCTAATTCACAACGAGCAAGCCGGTTACAATGCATATGAATACGTCAACTCTAGACCATTGGACTCACTAGATCCATCCGGCGAGTTCGGAGTTATAGATTTTCTCATCGAGAGGGCAATCGAACGCTTCATACGGAACGGCCTCACGTGCACCCTCGACGAGACCGCCATGAACCAATGTATCAGTGCTAATTGCGACCAACTGGGCTCGGGTGCGCTCGAAGCGCTTCAAGACGCAAGAGATGCATGCGACCGTCTCGCCGACCTATTTGAGAGCGCATGTAACCAAATGTGTAATACGAACTCCCCCGCCTGTGACAACCCAGTCCAGAACGCATCGTGTATTTTTGGCTGCGAGGTCACCGCAGGCGGCCTGCACGGGATATGTATGGGCGCATACGCAGTCGGGCTTGCTGCGCTCCAGATCGCCCAAGCCGCCTGCAACGATGCGTGTATTGCGAGTAGTGTGAGTTGTACAACCTACGAGTCCGAATAGCCCCTTCCGCATCCTCGATAGTTGAAAAACCCAGAGGGCGATCGCTAATGTCGTGTGTTGGAGCATATGAAAACCCGCGGTACCCAGACAACGCCGGCCTCCCAGTGGCGCACCGCGCTTATGATTGGGCAGTGAGTATTGCGCTAGTTGCCGCGCGATTCGCGCTTGGTCGTGCCACGCGGTTTGCCGATCGCATTGGTGGCACATGCTGCGCAGTGAGCGATTCGGCTCGGGAACGTCATGACCCTGTTGGCGATGCGGTGAAACGCAGTAGCCAAGCGTTCGCGCGATTCGTTGAACGACCGATTGGCCCCGGCAGGGTCCGTCGATCTCGGGTTGGCTCAAGATCCAATTCGTCAGCAGCTGGTTTTCAGGGCTACGGAGTTGCTCTCGCCGGCAAAGCGAGGCTGGGTAACGAAGACAGCAGTGTCCCTTGCTATGCGGTTCTCCCAGCCTACGGTACACTCCCGTGGAATATGTCCCACCGCGAGGGGCAACCACGGCCCTGCAATATGCGGTTTGCCTCGGAGCGATCGCTCGACGCGGTGTGCTTTCTAATGCGTTCGCGCCTTCATGTAGTCACATATTCACATGGGTTGCGTACCATTCAGCGGCTTAGTTCCGATGTCCGGAGTGTAGAATGTCGATAGCGCCCTTCCGGAAACGAACGCGCCGCCGTACTGGTTATGTAACGCGACGTCTCTTCGCCCGACTCTTCGTCGTTGTCGGGGGCGTTCTGCTGGCCGTCGTCGGAGTGCTGTGGCTTGTTAGTTTGGACGAACGGGTTGTATGGCAAGTGATCCGCACTCGGCATCTCAGAGTGTACGTGGATGCGATTGATGGAAATGCGATCATTACCAAGTTTGCAACGCTTGATCCGAAGTCGACGGCACAGATTCAGGAAGAGCTCAGCGCCTGGATAGAGAACTTTCCAGACGCCTCGAGAAGAGACCTGTGGTCCTACCATGGTATTGAGTCTCCGTTCTACGCGCTTCGCGCCGTCGTGCTGCCCGTTTGGTCGTTGTTGCTTTGTGTGGGTTCTCCGGTG
>JAJDDU010000071.1 GCA_029260155.1 Phycisphaerae bacterium
GTCTTCTGTGGCTGCGCCGGGCGTTGTGTTGGCGATTGGCATTTGGTCGCGATCTCGTCCGGCACGGGGGCCGGGCGCTACGGAAAACGGGGCTTCCGGCGGAGTTCGCGGCAGGGCCAAGCGAACCGGCGATCGAGTCCCCCACCTCTAAAGAGATGGGCCACCCACCCCAGCACTGCTCAAGAGCAGTGGCACACGCGTTAGCCGGAGAAGTCTACCTTCGGGGTCTCTTTGGCTTCTTCGGTGATCTCGAAGTACTCGGCTTTTTCGACTCCGGCGAGGCTGCAGTAGAACCGGCCTAGGAGCTTGCGGGAGAAGGTGTTTAGTGACTTTACTGAGTCGTTGTAGCGTTTGCGCTCAACGGCGAGGCGGTTTTCGGTGCCTTCCAGTTGGCTTTGCAACTGGAGGAAAGCCTGGTTGGATTTTAGCTCGGGGTAGCGCTCTTGGATGACGAGCAAGCGGGAGAGGGCTGATTCGAGGACGCCGGCTGCTTTGGCCTTGCCGCCTATGGTGCCCGCACCGGTGTAGGCTTTGCGCGCTTCGGCGACGCCTAGGAAGATCTTCTCTTCTTGGCCTGCTAGTCCTTTGACGGTTTGGACCAAGTTGGGAATCAGCTCGAAGCGTCGCTGGAGCTGGTTTTCGACCTGAGCCCACTTGCTTTCGACAGTCTCGTCGAGATCGACCGCTTTGTCGTATCCCTTGTAGACGCAGCCGCCGCCGATCAACACCATGCCGCCGATTCCGGCCAGTAGGATTAGGAGTATCTTCGTTGCATTCATTGAACTACCTCGCACATGTTGAACCTTCTCGCCGCAGGAAGCGCAAAAGCGCGATCGCGACTTGAGGGTTGTACCACAGGACCGACAAGTGTCACCAACTGGCACCGGCACCGCCTCCACCAAATCCTCCGCCGCCTCCGAAACCACCTCCGCCGAATCCGCCCCCACCGAACCCGCCTCCGCCGAATCCGCCGCCACCGCCCCAGTGCGATCTGCCGCCGCCCATCATGTTGCCGAGCACGCTGCCGAGGAGCATGCCTTGCACCATCCCGCCACCGCCCCATCGACCGTAATGCCCTCGGCGCCGGTTGGCTGACGATATGATGATGAGGAGGATGATCGGGAACATCCCGCCGCAGGCCATCCCGCTGCCACGGACGCCGCGACGGCGACTGTGGCGTGTCTTGGGAATGCCTGCCAGCGCGACGCCGGATTCATCGGCTACGCGGTTGGCGACTGCTACGGTCAGGCTGAAGATTCCCTGCGAATACTGATTGCGCTTGAACGCAGGTATTGCGATGGCCTCCAACGCCTGCTTGCACCAGCCATCGGGCAAAGCGCCCTCCAACCCGTAGCCGGGGTGGATTCTGATCTGGCGCGGGTCGAGGGATACGACGACTAACGCTCCGTTGTCTTTTTCCTTGCGGCCTAGTTTCCACAGCTCTGCGTGACGATGCCCGAACTGAAACGGATCCTCTCCGTCGGTGGATGACACGGTCAGCACCTTCAGTTGGGCGCCGGTCTTCTGTTTCAGCTCGCGTAGCCAGCCTTCGATTTGATTTCGGGCGCCGGCGTCGATTATTCCGGCTTTGTCGACGACGAACGTGCCGGGGTCGGGGATTGTGACCTCGGCGGTGGCGGTTAGCGCGGTTGTCAGCAGGACCATGCCCACGCAAGCGTGGGCATGCCACCCGAGTGTGTTTGTTGTATGCGGGCTACGCATTGGCTAGCTCCGCGAGGGCTTCGACGTCTTGGTATAACCGCTCGAACTGCTGCCAGCCGTGTTCGGCGGAAGTGTCCAGCGAGGCGCGGATGCCGGGTAGTTGTCGATCGGCGGCTTTTTCGATTTCGGTGACGACTTCGGTGGCTTTCTTGGCGTCTTTTTGGCCCTTGAGCCAGAGCATGCCGCGCATGGTTCGCACGAGCGCGGTGCCGATATCGAGTTCGACGGCTTCGAGGACTTTGTCGCGACCCGCCGCAGCCAGCAGCCCTTGACGCAGGCCGATGAGCAGGCTTTTGGATTCTCGCTCGCACTGCAGGCGGACGTGTTCGTCGGCGAAGGACAGGTCGGTGAACGGGTCGGGGCCGAAGACCGTTGCGTGCATCTGCTGAATCTCGATGAGTTCGAGCGGGAAGGTGTCGAGCGAGCTCTTGATGTAGGCGTCGGTCATGATGAGCGGCGCGGAGATTCTGGCTTTGCCGAGTTTTGCGCCGTGCTCGGCGATGCGTTTGAGGAGATTGAGGTCGACGCGTTCGAGGACGAGGACGTTGCTCACGGTGTGTCGGGTGGCGTCGAAGGTGCCGGCTGCGATGGCTCCGAAGAGGGTGAGCGACTCGGCGTTGCTGCCGCCGAGATCGCGCAGGAGCGCGGCGTATTGGGTGACGGGAGCACGCATCGGCTCCGCGAGACGGTCAATTCGAAGCTGCTGGTCGCCCATGGCGTCCTCCCTGGGTTCTGCTGGTAACGCACGGCGGCGGTCACCGTGCCGGTCGGTACTCTAACTGATACTCGATGGGTGGACCATCGGCTATTAGAGATGTTGGGGGATTGTGTAATCGGGGGTTGGTGTGCCGTGAGGGAGCACGCCGCAGACATTGCAGTGGATGCCCGGTCGTGTATTCTCGTGTCCGGCAGAAGGGTTCCAAATCGCTGTCGACGAAGGCATCCGGTACTGCGGCGGGTGAGTTTCACTGTGACTCACGGCCCCGCGGGCATTTGAGAGGCGAACAATGTCGATTCCATCCTACGAAGATGTGATGCTTCCGCTGCTCCAGTTCTTGTCGGACGACAACGACCACAAGATTCGCGACGCGTACAAAGCGATGGCAGACCATTTCGAGTTGACTGCCGATGAGCGAGCCCAGCTTCTTCCGAGCGGTAAGGCACCCGTGATCAGCAATCGAACACAGTGGGCGAAGCTCTACTTGCTGAAAGCAGGCCTGATCGAATCGCCCAAGAGAGGCGTGGTCAGAGTAACGGAACGAGGGCGTGACTTCCTGCGCAGCAAGCCAGCGGGAATCAACAATGCGGCCCTGAATCGCTACCCGGAATTCGCCGAGTTTCTTCAACCGAGGGACTCGGTTCGCACAGGAGTTGACACCCTCGACAATCCGGGAACTCCGGACGAACAACTCCAGAGCGCCTACCGAGTTCTGCGAAACACGTTGGCCCAAGACCTATTGACGGAGGTCAAGGCGGCTTCCCCAGCATTCTTCGAGCGCCTCGTCGTCGACCTTCTGTTGGCGATGGGTTACGGCGGCTCCATGAACGATGCAGGTCAAGTTGTCGGAGGGAGCGGCGACGGGGGGATCGACGGAGTGATCAAGGAAGATCGGTTGGGGCTTGATGTCATCTATGTCCAAGCCAAACGGTGGGAGACCGTCGTATCCCGTCCGGAGATTCAAAAATTCGTCGGGGCACTTCAAGGCCGGCGCGCAAAGAAGGGAGTGTTCATTACATCGTCTGGGTTTTCTCAAGGTGCGTTAGACTACGTGCAGAACATTGACAGCAAGGTCGTGTTGATCGACGGTCGGCGCCTCGCGGAATTCATGATCGATTTCGATATCGGAGTCTCCAGGATCGACACCTACGTGGTCAAGCGGGTCGATACAGACTACTTCGCTGATGACTGACGCCGCCTGCGTCACGAATCGTGCCCCGCTGGTGACCATCTCGATGTCGCGGATCAGTGTCGGCGCGATGAGATCCGAGGGGTTCTTTGGAATGAAGGCGGTGGGCGTCGCGCCGTGGTCGAGCGGGATCTAGCGAAACGGCGAGATTCCTCGTCGCGTTGCTCCTCGGAATGACGGTGGGGGTGTGTTGACTTTGGGGCGGGGGGCGGATATGTTGCGGAACGCTGGTCTTGGCTGGCGGAAGATATATCCCTGGAGTACACGGGGCTGTTCGGTGGGTCGGAGCGATTTGGCCTGTCCGGACGACGGGCTTGCCTCTTCGCGGCGGCGGGCACGGGCCTCAAAATCCGGGGCGGCTTGATCGGGAACGGCGGGTTCGATGCCGTTTGGCGACAGGCTGATGCCGCGTCCTTTCACGTGGCTTTCATAGGATTTCTAAGCAGGTGCGGCGCGTCGTGGAGTTTACTTCGCAACGGATGGCCGCGCGGGATGAATCCCGCGGCTCGGGGGACCCCGCTTTGCGGGTTCCGCGAGACGTAATGCCCGGTGGTGTAATGGTAACACACCAGGTTTTGGTCCTGGCATTCCAGGTTCGAGCCCTGGCCGGGTAATATGCGAGAGTTGCCAGCTCTCACCCTTCCGCGAATCGGCTGGAAGGTGACAGGTTGAGTCCTGTGGAAGTAGTGGTTCGAGCGAATGCCTGAAGTTGCGGCGATCATTTTGGCGGCGGGTAAGAGTACCCGCATGAAGACCGAGACCGCCAAGGTCATGCACGAGGTCTGCGGTAAGCCGATGCTTTGGCATGTGATGGACGCCTGCTCGACAGCGGGCGTTCGACGGCTGGTCGTGGTCGTTGGGCATGGCAAAGACGCCATCATGGACGCGTTTGGCGATCTTGAGGGCATCACGTTCGTCGAACAGGTCGAGCAGAAAGGCACTGGGCACGCTGCCTTGGTGTGCGAGTCGGCGCTGGGCGATTTCGAGGGTCAGACCATCGTGATGGCCGGCGATATGCCGCTGGTGACGGCTGAGACGTTGACGGGCATGCTCGAAGAGAATGCATCCAGCGGCGACGGTGTTACGCTGGCGACGTCGGTGTTCGATGATCCGGGCAGCTACGGGCGGATCGTTCGCGATGCGGCTGGATCGCTTACGGGCATTGTTGAAGCGGTGGATTGCACAGAGGCCCAGCGGGGCATCAAGGAAGTCAACATCAGCTACTACTGCTTTGACAACCGTCGCATGTTCGACGCCCTGCATCGCATCACGCCGAACAACGCCAAAGGCGAGTACTACATTACGGACGCCGTTCGCATCCTCCTCGAACAGGGGCACGGAGCGGGCGCGTTGCCGACCGTCAAGCCGGAGGACGCCATGGGCGTCAACGATCGATCCGACCTCGCGGAGATCAATCGTCTGATGCAGCAACGCATTCAGGGCGGTTGGCTGGCGCGTGGGGTCAGCATCGTCGACCGTGCAACGACGTGGATTGAAGCTGATTGTGAGATCGGGTCTGAAACCGTGGTCCATCCGTTTTCGCACGTTTCGTGCGGGGCCCGTATTGGGGGCGGTTGCAGGATCGGACCTTTCGCGTTGGTGGCTGAACATGAGGAAGTGACGGCGGGCGACACTGTTGGCCCTGTCTCAACTGCCGGAGCATCTTTCCGATGATGATGGCGCATCGTGACACACACGGGAATCGGGATCTCGCGAGGTTGACGGTGTTCGGCGGGTCGGCCGTGCCGGATCTTACGGACAAGATATGCGGCCGACTGGGTATCGAGAGGGGCAAAGCCACGATCGATTACTTCCCTGATGGTGAAACCACCATCAAGCTTGAGGATGACGTTCGAGGTCGCGACTGCTTCATCGTGCAGTCAACCTGCCCGCCGGTGAACGACAATCTCATGGAGCTGTTGATCTTCATCGATTCGCTGCGGCGGGCGAGTGCGGACCGGATCACGGCGGTGATACCGTACTTCGGCTACGCGCGGCAGGACCGCAAGACGGAAGGCAGGACGCCGATCACAGCCAAGCTGGTGGCCAACATGATTGCGACGGCCGGCGTGGATCGGGTGTTGGCCATGGACTTGCACGCCGACCAGATTCAAGGCTTTTTCGACATCCCGGTGGATCACCTGACGGCTACGCCGGTTTTGTGCCGGCACTTCGAATCACTGAATCTGAAGAACATCGCCTTGGTTTCTCCCGACGTCGGCAATATCAAGACAGCCACCAAGTTTGCGACGGCGTTGGGCGGCGAGTTGGCTGTGATCGACAAGCGACGGACTTCGGGCGATCGGGCGGAGGCGGTGCATATCATCGGCGACGTGGACGGGCGGACCGTCTGCATCTTTGACGATATGGTGACGACCGCGGGCACTGCTACGGAGGCTGCACGACTGGTTCGCGAACATGGCGCAATTGACGTCTGCCTGGGTGCGACCCACGCGGTGTTCGCAGGCCCTGCGTTTGAGAGACTGCGGAAGGCGGAGTTGATGCATCTCGTGGTCACCGACACGATCGCGTTGTCGGAGGACGCCAAGTCTCAGCTGCCGGACCTGACGGTCCTGACCGTTTCCGATCTGATCGCGGAAGCGATTCGGCGCATCCACCATCACGAGTCGATCAGCGCCCTGTTCAAAAAGGACAATGACCATCACTATTAGCCGTTGTGGCTGCGGTGACAGTTTGGAGACAGCATAAGCGATGGAAGTACCGACACTTAAAGCCGAATCACGTACGGACCTCGGCAGCAATCACAGCCGCAACCTCCGCAAGACCGGCCGTTTGCCCGGGATCATCTACGGCCACGGCGAAACGCCGCTGGCGTTTTCGGTCTTGGCCCATGACGTGGCAATGAAAGTGCGGCCTGGCGTGCGCATTGTGGGCCTCGATCTCGACGGCAACACAACGCAGTACTTGCTCAAGGCGGTTCAATACGATCATCTCGATCGTGATCCGATTCACATCGATCTGGCCCGCGTTGATATGAACGAACGTGTGCAGGTTAAGGTCGGCGTTGAGTTGCGCGGCACGCCTGTGGGTATCAGC
>JAJDDU010000072.1 GCA_029260155.1 Phycisphaerae bacterium
GATGATCTCAACCGGCACCAGCAGCGGTGCCATCCACAACGGCCCGGGGCAAAAGTGGGCAACAAAGTGCATCCCGCCGATCCGCAGGCCGTTCACTACGATCATCAGAAACGTGACGAATGCAAGCGAACCAGTGACCCAGATGCTCCCCGTCGCCGAACCACCAAACCCGTGATGGGCGTCGAAGAGGTTTCGCGTGATGCTCCTCGTCACCGGCTCCAGCGGCAGCAAACCCAAGAGATTCACCGTGAGAACGTAGAAAAACGCCGACCAGATGAACGGGATGAAACGGTCCGTGTAATCGTGGAGGATCGGCTGAGCAACCTCCGTACGGAGGTAACTGCAAATCGACTCGACAAAGTTTCCGAATCCGCGCGGCGTCAGGTCGCTCACTGTGTCGCCCGTGGTCCGCAGGCGAACGAATCGCGGCATCAACAGAATCAGCAGCAGCGCTGCCATGATCTGCATGATGGTGTGGTTGGAAACCAACGTGAAACCCAGCTCACCTTCGCCCCATTTGACGAAGATCCACTGATAAACGTGGTTCAGCGGGTCGCCGGAAGCAAGCAATCGCGTCATCCTGTCGTCTCCCGCAAGCTACGCAGACTGAACACCGCGTTCAATGTATCCACCAGAAGCAGCACCAGATAGCTGATTGCCACCCAAAGCACAAACGGAACCTGCTGAACCACCTGGAAATACGCCAGCGGAGCAACAAGCATGAGCACCACAAGGAACCGCACGCAAGTCGCGCCCAAGATTGCGAGCGGAACCTTAGCAGGCGGGCCAACCAACGCGAACGCAACAGGCAGCGAACCCAGCACAGTCGCCACAACACTCACCGCAACGCCGACGAACATGGCCGTGACCCCGTCGCCGCCCGCGATCCTCAGCGTCGGAACGTAGCCGATCCCCAGCAGCGCAAGTCCGCACAACACGCTCACGGCGATCATGATGAGGTAGTAATGACCGAATGTCCGGTTTGCCATCTGTGAATCAGGACTTCGCATTCTGATCGTGATCATCGCCTCGGGGAGACTTTCTCTCACCACGCGACGAATCGAACGCCGCCATCGACTCACGCACCAGATTGTAGGTTGCACCGGTCAAACCCAGCGCCGCACCGACCAGCACGCCCCAGGGGGCTGAGTCCCAGCGAGAATCAACCCACCAACCAGCAAGGCCGAAACCAGCCACCGCAGCAGCGTAGTTAACGCCGATGCCGGCGTGCCGTGTCCATGGCGGAGGTTTCAAAGGAGGCGGATTCGCCATCTTTTTCCGCTTCGGCGGGCCACCCTCAGGGGCCGCTCGACAAAAACCGTTCCGTCGGTGCGGGGCGGTAGTCTAGCGGCCGCCCCGAAGCGCAGTCAACCCCTCAAGAACCATGTTTTTTCCGCGCCAAACCGACTCCCTAATGCGGCTTTGACGTTTTCGGATCGTCTACGATGCATGATGAGCGCCCCGACGCAACCAACAGCAGCCTGAGAACGACTACACGCCGCCGGCAGCTCGCGGTTACGTTCACTCAACGACAAAGTGATTGGTGACGATCAGGCGTATCAGCTGGTCGCCGCTTTTTCGTTGTGGCGGCCATTCGATCGCCGCTGCCCGCGCGGCAGCGAGCCGGTCGGTTTCGGATCCGCGACGCCCGAGCGGACCATCGCGGCGCGCACCAACTCGACGAACATCGGCTCGGGATCCAGCGGGCGACTGGTCAACTCCGGGTGCGCCTGCGTACCCACAAAGAACGGATGAACCTTCCGTGGAAGCTCCAAAACTTGCATGATTGGATGAGCGGGAGCACGCCCGGAGAACACCAACCCGCTCGCTTCGATTCGCTCGATGTAGGCAGGGTCCACCTCGTAGCGATGGCGAAATCGCAAGCGGATCGTCTCGGCTTGGCCGTACAGATCGGAGATGATAGAGCCAGGACTGAGCACAACGTCGTGCCCGCCCAACCGCATGTTCCCGCCAAGGCCTTCGATTTCCTTCTGTTCCGGCAGGATGTCGATCACCGGGTAGAGGCTGTCTGCATCGATCTCAGTGCTGCTCGCATCATCCATTCCGCACACGTTGCGCGCATACTCGATCACCGCGATCTGAAAGCCGTAGCAAAGCCCGAGATAGGGAATCTTCTCCTCGCGTGCATGTCGAATACAGGCCAGTTTGCCGTCCACACCGCGAACACCAAAGCCGCCCGGAACGATCACCCCGTCGACAGGCTTCAGTTGATCTGCGACGTTGTCATCCGTCAGGTCGGTGCTGTCGATCCACACCATCCGCACCTTGGCGCCCCAATGCACGCCGGCGTGCTCGATGGCTTGGATGATGCTCGCATAGCTATCGCGCAAAGACGTGTATTTGCCAATGACCCCAATTGTCACAGGATGCGTGGTTTCCCGGAATCGGGTGATGTAGTCGTTCCACTCGCTACGCGCCACTTCTTCTAGTTTGTCGTCCGCCCGATCCGTCAAACCCAGGATACTCAGGACAGCCGTGTCGATCCCCGCCCCGCGCAGCATCTCCGGTATCACGTAGACACTGTCGCAGTCGTGCATCGAAAAAACCCGCTCCATCGGAACGTTTGAGTACATGGCGATCTTCTCGCGGACTTTCTTCGTCGCAGGGTGTCGCGCGCGACAGCCAATAACATGCGGGTGGATACCAGCCGCCATCAACGCTTTGAGGTTCAATTGCGCCGGTTTCGACTTCTGTTCGCCCAGCATCGCAGGTTCCACAATGTACGTAAGCGCCACATTGCACACGCTCCCAGGCCCCTCCTCGAACGCCAGCTCGCGAATGGCCTCGATGAAGTACGCATTTTCCACGTCGCCGACGGTCCCGCCGATCTCGACGAACACCACGTCCGCGCCGGTAGTGACAGCCAACTCACGCAAACGGCTCTTCACCTCACCCGTCACGTGCGGGATCATCTGCACGTCGCGACCGAGATACCCGCCGCGCCGTTCCTTATCGAGCACGCGAGAGAAGATCTGCCCGCTGGTGCTGAAGTTCAGTCGCGTCAGATTCTGATTGAGCATCCGCTCGTACGTCCCCAGATCCATGTCGCATTCCATCCCGTCATCGAGGACGAAAACCTCCCCGTGGCGGTATGGGTTGAGCGTGCCGCTGTCACGATTCAAATACCCTTCCAGCTTGATCGGAGCAACCGTCAAGCCCTTGTCCTGCAACACCTTAGCCAGCGAACTTGAGAAAATACCCTTGCCCAGGCCGCTCATTACCGTGCCGAACACGACGACGTAGCGACACTGGCCCCGCTCATAGCCGGCTGGCATCGGTGTGTAGAATTCAGTCTCGTCAGAGATGTCGCTCAACGATGAAAGCGTCCGTTCGCCGTCCATTACACACTCTCTTTCCGGTTCAAGTCACCGCCCTCGATGATCTTAGAAGCAAGACAACGACTCACAAACGCCGCGTAGTCCTCGGGTGTGTCGATCCCCGCGCACACATTTTCCACCACACCGACCGCAATACCGTAGCCGTGCTCCAGCACTCGAAGCTGTTCCAGCCCCTCGACCCGCTCCAGCACAGTCGGCGCGAGCGCGGCGAGTTCCAACAGAAAGTCACGACGATACGCGTAGATTCCGAGGTGGAGCAAAGGACCATCAAACCCTGGATCGCGATTGCGCTCGTACGGTACGACGCTGCGCGAGAAATACAAAGCACGCCCGCCGCCACAGACCACCTTCACACACGACGGATCGCTCGCCTCCGAATCGACTCCCGAGAATCGACAAGCCAGTGTCGCCATCGGACACTCGCCATCGTCCAGTTGCGACACCAACAGATCGATCGCCGCAGGCTCGATCTCGGGCTCGTCGCCCTGCACGTTGACCACAATATCGCAGTCCAGCTCCGCAACGACCTCAGCCACCCGATCCGTCCCCGACGGATGATCCTGCCGCGTCATCACGCACTCCGCCCCGAAGGACGCCGCCGCCGCCGCGATGCGCTCGTCGTCCGTAGCCACGATCACGCGATCGATCCGCCGCGCCCGCGCAACCTGCTCGCACACGTGTTGAATCAGGTACTTGCCGGTCTCTTTGGCGAGGGGTTTCCCTGGGAAACGGCTGGATGCGTAGCGCGCCGGTATGACAGCAATCTTGCCCAAAAAGTCACCTCAACTACGCGAAGCAACATTACCCCCCCTCACCCTGTCTGTCAAAACTGGCGTCGGTGTCGGTAGTGGGTCGCTTTGACGGGTGGCACGGTCTGGCCCAAAGGCCAGGCCGTGGGAACGCGGCTCACGGCCTGGCCTTTGGGCCAGACCGTGAAACTATGAAGCGAGTCTCCCCTTGGGTACGTTCGGGGTCTCGGATCGGGGGTCGTAGCCTCGATCAAGGAGCCCCAGGACCTCAAGAAGGAGACTCACCATGTGGTCGATCGGAATCGATGTTCATCAG
>JAJDDU010000073.1 GCA_029260155.1 Phycisphaerae bacterium
GCACAAGGCCTCGGTTTGGGCTAGGTCCGCTTTCGCTCGCCGCTACTAACGGAGTCTCGGTTGATTTCCTTTCCTGTAGGTACTGAGATGTTTCAGTTCCCTACGTTGGCTCTGCCGGGCTATACATTCACCCGACAGTGACACCTTCTGGTTGCCCAGTGATGTCGGGTTTCCCCATTCGGACATCTCCGGATCAAAGCGCGTTTGACCACTCCCCGGAGCTTTTCGCAGTCTACCACGTCCTTCTTCGCCTCTCGACGCCAAGGCATCCTCCATGCACCCTTTGTAGCTTAACCACATTAATGAGAAGCTGACCCGCACCCGCTGACTCGTGAAAAACCAATGGATTCGTGCAAGCAACCCTGCAGCCAAGCTGTCTACCATTCTTTTGACGCTCGAAATCTATACTTCACCGCCAACAGGCCAAACATGCACCCGCCGACGGATTCGAACAAACTTCATGAACTTGTAGTCCGTCTTACATACCGTCCGCCGCAACTGCCACCGAGCACCCCGGAGTCCGGGCTGACCGTCAACAGAACACGACGAACTTGCGTCCACCTCTTCACTTGTCAAAGAGCCGATAGAAAACCGGAGTGGCGCGGCCGCAAAGCCACATCCACACCGGGGACGGGAAGCATACCGTCGTCCGTTCTCGCGTCAAGCACCCACGCCAAGAAATCTCCAGTTTTCTTTCCGACAGCCGAAACACTCGGGGAATACCGTCGGTTTCCGTCCGGGCGTGCGGAGATCTTCCGGCACCGAGGGTGGCGAATCCGCCGGCCGAGGGGGTCATCCGGGCGTCGGCGGCACCCGACCAGCCGGTCATGTTCGGTTTGACTTCACTTTGGCGAGTGCTAGACTTGATCCGATGATGCATCTGGTCGCCAATCCTGTTCGCCGCTGGTGGCGATTTGGTCCCGGCGGGTAGGGTGCACCCAGGATGGGCTGGATCTGGTGTGCGTTGACCCGCTGAATTGCTCGGCGGGTTTTTTCGTATGGGTGGCTTGTGTATGGACAGGGTGCGTTTCATCGCGATGCGGCGAACGGTCGAGTCCGAACTTGACGCCCAGGCCTTGTTCGCGAATTTGACTGACGGCGGCGACCGCCCAGGGTGTGTCCTGCTCCAATCGTCGGACAACATTCCGAAATACGGCGAACGCAGCCTGGCGGCCGTTGGGGCGAGTGTCCGGGTCGAAGGTCGAGGATCAAACTTCACGGTCGCAGGCCTGGACGGGCGAGGACGCGTCCTGTTGCCCACACTCGTGGACAGACTGGGCACTCTTTGCCAAGTCAAGCGCGGCGACGATGACACGCTGTTCGGCACGCTGGAGCCGGATCACGCTACGGTCAGCGCCTACGAGCGTCCCTTTCGACGCAATCACATGGACGTGATCCGAACGCTGGCATATTGCGGCGAAGGCGATGGCGGGGCGGCGCTGCCGACACACGCGTTGTTTGGCGCGATCGCATATACGTTCGTGCATCAGTACGAGGACCTCGCGCGTAACGCAAACGACGCGCTCGACGAGCCGGACTACCGAGTTTACCTGGCTACGCGAATGTTCATGATCGACCACGCCGCGCACCGCACGCATTTCGTGTCGAGCGTCCCGGTCGTTTCGGACGCGGACTTGGCCGGCATGCTTCTCGAAGCTGAGAACGACATCGAGGAGATGGATCGCACGGCGAGCGAGGCGGTCGCGTTGACGGCGCAGCCCTGGTCGACCGGCGATGTCACGTCGGACACGGACAAAGGTTCTTTCTGCGCGCAGGTCGAGTCCATCAAGCAGGATATCTCGCAAGGGCGTATTTTCCAGGCTGTCTATGGGCGCACGTTGAGCACGCCGTTTGGGGGACGTTCGTTCGATGTGTACTGCAAGCTGAGCGAAATCAATCCATCGCCTTACATGTTCTACATGCGTGACGAAGTCGGTGCTCTATTGGCTGCGTCGCCGGAGATGGCGGTCCGGGTCACGAACGAGACCGGAGGCACTCGGGTCGAAGTGCGACCCATCGCGGGCACCAAGCCACGGGGCATCGTCGACGGGAAAATCGACGCCCTGACCGATGCGAAATACGAGACCGCTCTAAAAATCGACCCGAAGGAGTTGGCTGAGCACACGATGCTGGTCGACTTGGCCCGCAACGATGTGTCCTCGGTCTGCAAGGCGGGAACCACCGTCGTCGACGAGCCGTTCATCGTGGAGAAATACTCCCACGTGCAGCACCTGGTCTCGAACGTGACCGGTTTGCTGCGTGACGATCTGGACGCCTTGCACGCCTATCTCGCTACTATGAACATGGGCACGGTGACCGGCGCACCCAAGCTCGAAGCCATGAAGATGATCAACGCGATGGAAGCCTCGTCGCGCGGTTTCTTCGGCGGGAGTGTCGGTTATGTGACACCCGACGGGCAGATGGACACCGCCCTCGTTATCCGAGCGATCCGATTCAAGGATGGCAATGCCTATGTGCGGGTGGCTGCGGGAATCGTCGCGGACAGCATCGCTGAGAACGAATGGCGAGAAACCGAAGCCAAGGCAGCCGCCTGTTTGCGATGTCTCAAGGAGCACCAACGATGAGCAACGCGGGTAGGATTCTGTTCATCGATAACGAGGACTCGTTCGTCTACAACCTTGTCGATGCGTACGGCGCGCGAGGCCACACCGTCGACGTGTTTCGTTGCGATTGGCCGACACCCAAGGCGCTCGACTATATCACCGAGCACAAGCCCGACCTTGTCGTGCTCTCGCCTGGTCCTCGCGGTCCGCGGGACGCGCGGCTGTGCAACGAACTGTTGGAATCCGCCCCAGCCGGAATGCCGATACTCGGAGTTTGCCTGGGGTTTCAGTGTATCGTGGAGCACTTCGGGGGTTCCGTTCAGCCGACCGGATCGCCGGCGCACGGCAAGGCTGCGATGATCACGCATGATAATGGACCGATCTGGTCGGGCGTCGAAAATCCGTTTGTCGCGGGTCGATACCATTCGCTGGCCGCGACGCGTATCCCCGATGCGCTGCACGTGACCGCCCGGATGGACGAAATGGTCATGGCGGTTCGGCATGTGAGTCGGCCGATCATTGGCGTGCAGTTTCATCCGGAGAGTGTGTTGACGCCCAGTGGGCAAACGATTTTGGACAACGTGTTTGGGCGGATGTGTCGCGAGGGGGCCAACAGATGACGGGTAAGTCCGTGTCCACCACCGCTGAGGCGATGAGTCACCCACCAGCGAAAGCACAACATACGAAGTAGGTGATGATGTCGCTTGACGCACTGACATCACTGATAGAGACAGCGACGCCGCTCACCGAAACGCAGGCGGCGGAAGCGATGCGCCTGATCGCGGACGGCGAAGCTGAGACCGGACAGATCACGCGGTTTCTCCGCGCGTTCAACCAACGTACGCCAACGGTCGAGGAACTGATGGCGTTCGTCACCGTGTTGCGCGGCCGGATGACGCGCGTGCATGCACCGGCTGACAATACGATCTGCAACTGCGGGACGGGGGGCGACGGGCGCGGGACGATCAACGTTTCGACGATCGCCGCGTTCATGATCGCAGCCTGCGGCGTGCCCGTCGCCAAGCACGGCAATCGCTCCGTATCAAGCCGGTGCGGAAGCACCGACTGCCTCACCGCCCTGGGCATTCGGCCCAGCGCCAATCCGCGTCAGGCGGAAGACTTGCTCGACACAGATGGGCTGTGTTTTTTGAACGCTCCCGATTTCCATCCCGCTCTGCGTCACGCGGCCGAAGCCCGAGCGAAGCTGGCTGCGGACGGTCAAAAGAGCGTGTTTAACATCCTGGGTCCGATGCTCAACCCTGCCGGAATTCTGCGACAGAGCATGGGCGTGTTTTCTGAAGACATCGTTCAGCCGATCGCCGAAACACTCGTAAAAACAGGGACCATTTTCGGTTACGTTGTCTGGGGCGACGGCTATGACGAATTGACATTGACCGGTCCGACGCGAATGGCGACGATTCGCGATGGTGTCGTTTCGATGGGCACCTTCGAACCGAAGTCGCTCGGGTTAACACGTTGCGACCATCGAGACCTAATCGGCGGCGATCCACCCGAAAACGCGCGATCAGCCGAGGCGATACTGTCAGGTCAACAGAGCGGTCCGGCTGCGGACATGGTGTTGCTCAACGCTGCCGCCGGCATCAGCGCGGGTTCACAACCGCATGTTGATCTCGGTGCCGGCTTGACACTTGCGCGCGAAGCGGTGACCTGCGGCACGGCACTTGAAAAACTCAACGCGATGCGACGAAAGACACCTGCTCATGTATGAAGCAAACTCCTCGTCTTTCCGAGCGCAGCGAGGAATCTTTCTGATATGTGTTCGCGGCCAGAGTCCTCGCTGCGCTCGGAATGACGAGGCGTTCAAAACACACTCGCGAGCGAGGTGATCGGTAATGAACACTCTGGACAGAATCCTCGAAAACAAGCGTAGTGAGATCGACAGCCTCGCTGCCATCAACGTGTCGAGCCTGAGCCCGAGCACACATTCGTTTTGTGCCGCCATCGGCGCGGAGGGTCTTTCGATCATCGCGGAAGTTAAACGACGATCGCCGTCCGAGGGAGCGTTGCGCGACGCGCTCGACCCTATCGCATGCGCCGAGCGTTACGTCGAAGGCGGAGCGCGGGCGATCTCGGTACTTGTGGACGCGAAGTTTTTCGGTGGATCGTGGGACGACCTGTCCGCCGTCGCGCGGAGCGTCGAGGTTCCCGTTTTGTGCAAGGAGTTCATCATCGACGCGCGGCAAGTTCATCATGCCCGCCGGGCAGGGGCGGACGCATGCCTGCTGATCGTCGCGGCGCTAGATGACGCACGGCTCGGTCGGCTGATGCGCGAGACGGCCTCGCTCGGGATGGACGCGCTGGTCGAGGTTCACAACGAGGCTGATCTAGAGCGGGCCATCGGGATGGATGCGGAGATCATCGGGATTAACAATCGTGATCTGACCACATTAGAAATCGATCTCGGCACGGTGGAACGGCTGGAGCCGATGATCCCGAGTGATTGTGCGATCGTAGCGGAATCGGGCTATCAGACAGCCGACGACCTTTCACGGCTGCCGGACACCGTGAACGCCCTTCTGGTCGGAACAGCCCTCGTGCGTTCCGACGCCCCGACCGAGACATTGCGGTCATGGATAGAGCGGGCAAATCAGCGGCGAGAAAACCATGGGTGATCCGAAGACCACGGAGCCGTTCGGCGGCTGCTACGTGCCGGAACCGCTCGTCGCACCGCTTCGAGAGATCGCCGAAGCGTTCGCGCGCTACCGCAACGACCCCGATTTCACGCGTCGGCTCGACGGGCTCATGCGCGACTACGTCGGCAGGCCTACCGCACTGTACCTATCGAGAAGCCTATCCGAGCAAACTGGCCGGCGCATTTACCTGAAGCGCGAAGACATGCTCCACGGCGGCGCTCACAAGACCAACAACACCGTCGGCCAAGGACTCCTGGCCCACACCATGGGCAAGAAGCGCCTCATCGCCGAGACCGGCGCCGGTCAGCACGGCGTCGCCACCGCGATG
>JAJDDU010000074.1 GCA_029260155.1 Phycisphaerae bacterium
ATGGACGCCTTCAGAATCATGCTTTGCGAAAACCGCGCGCGTGCTGACGGTCGGCTGCCCCGTCCGGGCAGCCTTCGCACAAGCCGGGCGCGAAGAAGGCCTGCGTCGGTTCGATCTTGATCCCGCGAGACGAACGCTGCTGATCACCGGCGCTTCGCAAGGTGCCCGGTCCATCAACCGCGCGATCGCTCTGATCTTGGATAAACTTCGTCGTTTTGACGACTGGCAGTACTTGCACCTAGCCGGTCCCGACGACGTCCAAACGCTCCAAAACGCGTACAAGGGTGCTTCGCTTTCGGCGAATGTGTTGGCATACACGGACGACATGCCAGCCGCGCTCGCCGTCGCGGACCTGATCGTCATGCGCGCGGGTGCGTCTTCGCTCGCAGAAGTCACAGCCACGGGAGTGCCTGCGGTGATCCTACCGTATCCGCACCATCGCGACCGCCACCAGTACGCCAACGCGTCGATGCTGACCGACGTTGGGGCCGCGATCGTAGTAAATGACGGTATTCAAGCAGACAAGACGGCCGCGTCTCTATCGGCGGCGTTGCTGTCACTTATGGCCGATGCAGATCGACTGGCCGAAATGTCACAGGCCGCAACGCGTCTCGGCGAATCGATTGCATCTGAAAAAGTCACAGACATGTTGTTCGCGCTGTGCGGACGGCGGCCGGACGGCCAACATAAGGGCGAAAAACTGTTGCACGAGCAGGCCGAACGGAGTGAGAATAGAGTGGCGGAAAAGGGTGATTCAAGAGCGGGGAACTCCATCGAGGTCGCCGCTTAGCTCGTGTTGTGCGCACCCGCCTGGGTGGCCCATCTCTGTAGAGGTGGGGGAGACGATTGGTAAACGAACCGAGACGCCGGGCCAGGGTTCCGGCGCACTGACAACGGATTGTCAAACGATCGCAGCGATCGCAAGAAGGAACGGAATGCAAACGATACAGAGCACACAGAAGATTCAGGCCATTCACCGCCGCCGCCGACCGAAGCCGAAGGAGATGACGTTTGACAACGCGTCCATCCACATGATCGGAATAGGCGGGTGCGGCATGCGCGCAGCCGCGCGCCTGCTCATGCGCTGCGGTGCCCGCGTCTGCGGGTCGGACCGCGCTGCGTTTGAAGACTACGGCAGCCTCACCGAATACGGAGCCAAGGTCTACCTCGAACAGCGGGCGTCGAACCTCCCCGACGACGTCGGACTCGTCGTGACCAGTGCTGCCGTTCCGGAGTCCAACGAAGAGCTAATCGCCGCGCGTGCCAAGGGATGCCGCGTCATCAAATACGCCGAATTGCTCGGCGAACTCATGGAACTGCGAACCGGCGTTGCGGTGGCCGGCACGCACGGCAAGAGCACCACCACGGCGCTGGCTGCGTACCTGTTTCGCCAAGCCGGTCTGGATCCGTCCTACGTCATCGGTGCAAACGTGCCTCAACTCGGTGGGGGGTCCGCCGCGGGAATGGGAGAGCACTTCATCGTCGAAGCCTGCGAATTCGATCGCTCGTTTCTGCACCTTCGGCCGAAGCAGGCAGCCATTCTTAACATCGAAGCCGATCACCTGGACTGCTACAAAGATCTTCCCGAGATCATCGAAGCGTTTGCCGACTTTGCGAAAAACGTCTCGCCTGAAGGCTTGATCGTGGCCGAGCACGGGAGTCGCAGCGTGGCCCAAGCGGTCGGGGCAGCCGCTGCGCGCGTGGAGACTTTCGGGTTCGCTGCGGGTGCAACCTGGCGGGCGGTCAATCCGGAACTTGACCACGGGCGATACACCTTTGATGTCACTTTCGAGGATCAAAAGCTGATACGCGCTGCCCTTGCCATCGCCGGAAAGCACAACGTGATGAACGCCCTCGCCGCCATCGCGCTTGCGTGGAACGCGGGTGCGACGTGCGACGCGTTGGCCGATGCCGTTCAGACGTTTGAAGGCGTGGATCGGCGTATGAGCTTGCGCGGCGTGCGCGGCGGCGTGACCGTTGTCGACGACTACGCCCATCACCCGACCGAGGTGCGCGTGACGCTCGAAGCCGTTCGCGAACGCTACGCGCCGCAACGCGTGTGGGTCGTGTTCCAACCGCATCAGCACTCGCGAACGCGCCTCCTCATGGAAGACTTCGCGAGCAGCTTCGCCGGTGCGGACGAGATCATAGTCCCAGACATTTATCGCTCGCGCGACAGCGCGACGGACATTCAACGAACCGGGTCCGCGGAACTCGCCGAACGGATCGAGGCCAACGGGGCAAGCGTACGCTACATCCCCGATATGGACGAAGTGGCCGCGTGCCTGAAGCGCGAAGTCGTCGCGGGCGATCTTGTGGTCACCATGGGTGCTGGAGACGTCTGGAAACTGGCCAATGAACTGGTTGAACGACTTTAGAGACAGCATCGAACCGAACGCGCCGCTCGCTGATCGGACCAAGTATCGGCTGGGCGGGAACGCACGGTGGCTGGCTGCGCCGAAGAGCAGGCAGGACTTAGTGCGCATAGTGCGCCAAGCCGCCATCGACGAGATTGACGTTAAGACACTGGGCGCCGGTGCCAATGTCTTGGTGCGCGACGACGGCTTCGACGGCATTGTCCTTCGCCTCGATCAGCCCGCGTTCACGTCAATACGATTCGACGGCGAGCGTGTCCATGCGGGCGGCGGGGCGGACCTGATGGGTCTCGCCCAACAGTGCGCTCGCAGAGGCCTTTCGGGGCTGGAACCCATGGCTGGAATCCCATCAACGGTCGGCGGAGCAATCCGCATGAACGCGGGCGGGCGCTACGGTGAGATCGGAAACGTCGTCGACGAAGTCTGTCTCGTGGACCGTACCGGCTGCGCGCATCGGCTCGCGCGCACCGATCTGGAATTCGGCTATCGATCCTCGAACATCGGCGACGGCGTGATCGTGTCTGCCTGCTTTGCGTTGCACGCCTGCGATCCACTACGCACGGTGGAGACATTCAAACGCATCTGGGCGGAAAAAAAAGCGAGTCAGCCCATGGCGGAAAAGAGCGCGGGCTGTGTCTTCAAGAATCCGCCGGCGCGTTCCGCCGGCGCCCTCATCGATCAGGCAGGGCTCAAGGGTGCTGCGATCGGTGGCGCCAGCGTGTCGACACGGCACGCCAATTTCATCGTCGCCCGGCCCGGAGCGAAAAGCGCCGATGTGCTGGCCGTGATCGATCGCGTACGCGAGGTCGTCGCCGATCGATTCGGTGTCAGCCTGGAACTGGAGATTGACGTCTGGTAGCCGCACGAAAGCGGCCTCAGAATAACAGGAGGTTTGTACCATGACGCAAATGATAACCCAACTCGGAACAGCAGCGCAGCCGCCCAAACGCGTGGCTGCGTTGGACATCACCGTGCTCGCCGGCGGGCCAAGCTTGGAGCGGGAGGTCAGCCTGGAGAGCGGAAAAATGGTCCGTGACGCGCTCAAGCGACTGGACCACCATGCCATCATGCTCGACATTCGCGACGACGATCTCACCGCACTGAACGTCCCCGCCGACGTTGTGTTCATCGCGCTGCACGGCACGTTCGGCGAAGACGGCACGTTGCAGCGGATCCTCGAAGAGCGCGGCATTAGCTACACCGGCAGCGATGCGCAGGCCTCCGCCGTCGCGATGGACAAGATCACGACCAAGTCGCGACTCATCGAGAAGGAGTTGCCCACACCGGCGTTCGATTTGGTCAAGGCGGGGAGAATCGCAACGGTTGTCGACCAGCTTCCCCTGCCCGCCGTGGTCAAACCGCGCGCCTCCGGCAGCAGCGTCGATACGTTCATCGTGCGCGATCGACCGCAGCTCTTGAACGCGCTGGAAACAGTAGTCTCGCGCTACGGAGCAGCGCTGGTCGAACACTACGTTGAGGGACTGGAACTTACCGTCGGAATCCTCGACGGCGTGGCGCTGCCGGTCTGCCAGATCCGCACCAAGCGCGAGTTCTACGACTACAATGCCAAGTACCTCGACGACGACACCGAGTACCTGTTCGACATCGATCTGCCGGATGACCTTCTCACGCGAGTTCAAGAGATGAGCATCCGCGCCAATGACGTTGTCGGCTGCCGCGATTTCTGCCGCGTCGACTGGATGGTGGACGCCCAGACAATGGAGCCGTACGTGATCGAGATCAACACCATTCCCGGTTTCACGTCCCACTCGCTGCTCCCAAAGGCTGCGGCGCGCGTGGGCGTCTCGTTCGACGAGCTCTGTCAGAGAGTCGTCACGCAGGCCGTCGGGCGCGCCCGTCCATGATCGGTTGACCATGGGGTGGTTCAAGAGAAAAACCAAATCCCGAAAGCGGCGGGCGAAAAAGAAACCAGCGTCCCGTCACGGCGCGCGGCTGTTTGCCGCCGTCAAGATGCTGCGTCACACGTGGGTCGTCGCGATGGTGGTCGCCGCAGTGTGGATCGTCGGGCGCCTTGACGGTTACGTGACCGGTCGACCTGAATTCCGGCAGCGTCCTACGATCATCCTCGCCGACGCGCCCGACGACCTGCGCGACCGCATCATGGAGGTCGTTGCACCGCTGGCGCAAGTTCCGTGGACAGACCCGCAGCTGTGCAGCCGCATAGGCCAGGCGCTCGAGCAGTATGCTTGGGTGAAAGAAGTACGAAGTGTCCGCCGCCGCGCCGACGGAAGTGTCACCATATCATGTGCGTACCGATCAGCCGCAGCGCTCGTGCAGATCGGCGGTGACTACTACCTGATCGACCGCGACGGTGTCCGCTTGCCCGGGCGATTCAGCTATCACCCATCGTTTGTTGTCGTGCAAGGGACCGACGCGCTGCCGCCGGCACCTGGTGACATCTGGCCCGGCGGTGACATCAAAGCCGGCCTGAAAATCGTCCGCTTGCTCCAACTAGAGCCCTTCTTCGATCAACTCACCGGTGTGCTGGTCGGCAACTACCTCGGTCGGCAGGACAAACAGAAGCCCCATATTCTGCTGGCCACCGCGCCCGCCGGCGGA
>JAJDDU010000075.1 GCA_029260155.1 Phycisphaerae bacterium
ACCTTATGGACTTCTCCGAATTCCTGAGTTGCACCACCGGTCCCGAGTCTCTGGATACACCTCCCGGATGCGAGATCATGGACTTCGATTTCGACGGCGATATCGACCTGACGGATTTGGGCACATTTCAGCTCTTGTTCACCAACACGCCGTAGGTGGACGCGCGGCCAGGAGCAACCGGAGACAAACGGGGATAGTCCTGCTCTGTAGGAGATCGGGGGACGATCGCCGGGGACAGTCGCCTACTTCTTGGCCCCGGCGGCGGCTCGGGTGGGGGTTCGGCATGGCTCGTGTTGCTCAAATCGTTGTCGCTGGTCAACCGCACCGCGTGACGGCGCGTGGGAACAACTGGCAGGACGTGTCTTGCGTCGATGAAGATCGGCGTGTCCATCTTGAGTTGCTGTGCGATCATGCCCAACGATTAGGGGGTAGTTGTGACGATGATCGGCGACAAGTCAACCGACGTGCGATGCGAGCCGCCGCTGCCGAGCGTCAGGGGGGCGTGGCGGACCGGGCTTTGGTTTCGGCGATCAGCTCTTCGAGGTCTTCCGCGTGGAAGAACTCGCAATGGCCGTCGTTGAAGCAGACGTTGCCGCCCTCGTTGCCGTGGCATTGGGGCTTCTCGTAGATGACGACCGTTGACGCGTCGGGCGGAGCGTCGGCTGGGTCGACGAGCACGAAGCACGCGCTCAAGTCACCGACCGTCGCGCCGGAACTCGGGCATTTGAACAGCTTCGGTTGGAGATTCTCGGCGGTGACCAAAGTGGCCCAGTCGGGCGGAAACCGGCCACCGTTGGCGTCGGCGTAGTCGTCCAAAGCCAGTCGCACTTGCCGAAGGTTGGCGCCGCAGACGACGCGCTTGGACAACTCGCGGGCACGACTCAGGGAAGGCAACAGGATGGCCAACATCAACGGCACAATCATGAGCAACGAAACGCCCCCGGTGCAGAGACCGCCGATGGCCAATCCCCGCCCGCCGTAACGGTCGGGGTCGCCGCTCGCTTTGACCAACGAAACGATGCCCAACACGACAGCGACGATCCCGAGCGGAAAGATGCAGGTAACGAGGCTGAGGATCCCGCAGACCAGCGCGCCGATGGCCATCCCCTGCCGCACCGGCGCGGTGTTCCGCAGCGGCGCCGGGCGAGTCGGCGGACCGAGCGACGGCGTCATCGACGGCACGTCGACGAGCGCATCGCACAATGGGCAACGCACCTGACCGCCCCGCTGTTCGATAGTAAACTGTCGCCCGCAGGCTGGACAGTTCATGATGGAAGCCATGAAAAACTCCTAGGAGCAACAGCGCCTCACAGATCCTTCGGGAGTGAGGCCCGCGCTTGTTCAAGCAGTTCCCGCGTTCCGTGGGTATCGCACCAACGGTGAATATGGGGCCAGTCCAGCGTATCGCCTTGCACGGCGAGGACGCTGCGGACGTCTTCAAAGTCTTTCGTTCGGCCGCCGTCTTTGGACCAGCGAAGCTTCCAGATGACCACGTCCTCCGGCGTCGGCAGCCAGACCGGTTTGCCCATCACTTCCTGCCGAACGCGGCGTCGGAATCGCTCCTGATCGTGTGCATCCTCGCTCAGGTGGAACAGTTCAATCTTGAAGCCGCTGTCGCCGAACAGCACTTCGTGCCGGTGCGTGGCCGTTACGGTTTCAAAAGTGAGTTGTGGGTCGAGTCGAAACGGCTCGCCCAAGTTCGACGCTATCCGGCCTATGTCGGTTGTTTCAAGTTCAATGACGAAGTCCGCGTCCTGCGTCAACCTCGGCACCCCGTAGGCGTTGCTTGAGAGCGACCCGACCAGCATGTACGAAATGGCGAGCGACTCGAGCGCCTCAATCACTCGATCGACGGCCTCTTGGTTGGTCACGCTTGATCCTCCAAGCGGCGGGCAAGCGCGAGTCGATCGCGCAGAAGCTCTAGAACCTGGGCTTCGTTGGCTTCGGGGTGTTGCGCCCGGATGCCGGATTTCGCGAATTCACAGGCCATGTCGAAGAGCTCGATTCCCGCGAAGACCTTCTGCCCAAGCGACATGCTCCGGGCACGCCGGACTTCTTCCCGGTAAAGATCGTCTGCCGTTAAGGGTTTGACGTCATTGTCCGTCATGTGCGTTGTTTCCTTCAAACGCCCTGTGTCGGCCGAGGGCGGTCGCGTGTATACTGCCGAGCCATTATATGCCAAAGCGAACGGACATACACAACATTCTGATCGTCAGTTCCGGGCCGATCATCATCGGGCAGGGATGCGAGTTTGATTACTCGGGGACGCAGGCTTGCAAGGCGTTGCGTGAGGAAGGCTTCCGCGTCGTCCTGTTGAACTCCAACCCAGCCACCATCATGACCGACCCGGAACTCGCCGACCGGACGTATATCGAACCAATCACTCCCGAGTTTATCGAGAAGGTTCTTGCCAACGAGCGACGACTTGGCACGCCGATCGATGCGATGCTGCCGACGCTCGGCGGGCAAACGGGGCTGAACTGCGCGGTCGCGGTGGCTGATCGCGGGATCCTTGAGGAATATGGCGTCGAGTTGATCGGGGCTGACAAGCAGGCGATTCACTGCGCGGAGGACCGTACCGAATTCAAGCGCGCCATGCAGCGCATCGGAGCGGACGTGCCGCGTTCGGGCATCGCGCACACTTGGGACGAAGCTCGGCAGGTCGTGGAACAGGTTGGACTCCCGTGCGTGATTCGGCCGGGGTACACGCTGGGCGGCGAGGGTGGCGGGTTTGCCGGGGATATTGAGCACTTCGAGACGATCGCCAAACGCGGGTTGGCAGCTTCGCCGGTCACGGAGATCCTGGTCGAGGAAGACCTGACGGGCTGGAAGGAGTTCGAGCTCGAAGTGATGCGCGACCGGGCGGACAACGTCGTCATCGTCTGCTCGATTGAAAACGTCGACGCCATGGGCGTGCACACCGGAGACTCCATAACCGTCGCCCCGGCGCAGACGCTGACGGACAAGGAGTATCAGCGCATGCGCGATTCCGCCATGGCGATCATCCGTGAGATCGGCGTGGAGACGGGCGGTAGCAACATTCAGTTCGGCGTCGATCCCAATACCGGTAGGCAGGTGGTCATCGAGATGAACCCGCGCGTCTCGCGCTCGAGCGCACTTGCGTCGAAGGCGACCGGGTATCCGATCGCGAGAATCGCTGCGAAGCTCGCCGTCGGCTACACTCTGGACGAAATCCCCAACGACATCACGATGAAAACGCCGGCCAGCTTCGAGCCGACGATTGACTATTGCGTGGTCAAGATACCGCGATGGACGTTTGAGAAATTCGCCGATGCGGACGAGACGCTGACGACGCAGATGAAATCCGTCGGCGAGGGGATGGCCATCGGCCGGACGTTCAAGGAAGCGTTTCAAAAGGCCATTCGTTCGATGGAGATCAAGCGGTTCGGGTATGGGCTGGACGCTAATGACAAGTGGTTGGCTGCGCGGAGGCAGTCGGGCGAGCACGTCGAACACGCGTCGGGCGAAGCGCGGTTCATCGCCACCAACACCGAAGCCCCACCGGATACTCAAGAGGAGCACGCTCGGGCTTGGCCCATTCCCAGAGAAGTGCTGCGTGACAAGCTGAGCAACCCGTGTCAGGGTCGGCCTTACTATGTGCGTTATGCGTTCAAAATGGGCTGGTCGGTCGATGACGTGCATGCTCTGACGCGGATCGATCCGTGGTTTCTGGAGAACATGCGGGAGTTGGTTGCGTGTGAGGATGCGTTGCTTGCGGACGAAGACACTTCGCGTCTTAAGTCCGTCGGCTACAGCGATGTGCAGCTGTCGGCAGGGTCGGTCGCCGGCGGCGCTCGGCCTGTGTACAAGCTGGTGGATACCTGTGCGGGGGAATTTGAGGCGGAGACGCCTTACTACTATTCGTCGCATGAGCGGGGTGTGATTCACGTTGACGACGGATCGTTGGTGTCCCCCACCGCTGAAGCGATGGGACATCCAGGCGCGGAGGATGAGATTCGCGTTAGTGATAAGCGGAAAGTGATCGTCCTTGGTGGGGGGCCGAACCGGATCGGGCAGGGCATCGAGTTCGACTATTGCTGCTGCCACGCGTCGTTCGCGGCGCGAGAATCGGGCTTTGAATCGGTGATGGTCAACTCAAATCCGGAGACGGTCAGCACGGATTACGACACAAGCGATATGCTGTTCTTCGAGCCTTTGACCCACGAGGATGTGTTCAACATCTGTGAGCGTCTGAACGGCGACGCGCCGCTCGGCGCGGGGTTGCTCGAAGGCGTGATCGTTCAATTCGGCGGGCAGACCCCGCTGAATCTCGCACAGGGTCTGAAGAACGCCGGAGTGCCAATCCTTGGCACTTCTCCCGAGTCGATCCACAAAGCCGAGGACCGCGAGGCGTTTCAGCAGATACTTCGCGAGTTGAGCCTTCTGCAACCGCCCAACGGCATCGCCTTCAATCTGGCAGAAGCGATCGACGTAGCCGATCGCGTCGGCTACCCCGTGTTGGTGCGACCGTCCTACGTGTTGGGCGGCCGCGGGATGGAAAAATGCAACAACGCATCCGACCTGACGGCCTACATGAGCGAGGCCGTGAAAGCTAGCGATCACAACTACACCGGGCGATGCGAACATCCGGTGCTGATCGACAAGTTTCTGCTCGATGCGATCGAGGTCGACGTCGACGCGGTGTCGGATTTCGGCTCAACGTCGGACCACACCGACCGCACGTGCGTTGTGTGCGGGGTAATGGAACACATCGAAGAAGCCGGCGTTCACAGCGGAGACAGTACGAGTGTCCTGCCGCCCTACTCACTGGGCGACCTAGTCATCGATGAAATGAAGCGGTCGACGCGGAAACTGGCGGAACGACTCAACGTCTGCGGGCTCATGAACATCCAGTTCGCGGTGCTCAACCGGACAGTCTATGTCATCGAGGTCAACCCGCGGGCTTCGCGTACGGTCCCGTTCGTATCCAAAGCGACCGGCGTTGCGTGGCCTCGGGTCGCGACGCGCGTGATGCTGGGCGAGCCACTGCGGCGCGTCTTGACGGACTGTGGCGTCGAGGACACGCCGCAGCTGACGCACGTCTCCATCAAGGCACCGGTGTTTCCGTTTACGAAGTTTCCGGGAGTTGACGTCATACTTGGCCCGGAGATGCGGAGCACGGGCGAGGTCATGGGCATCGACACATCGTTCGGAAAATCATTCGCCAAGGCGCAAATCGCATGCGGGCTGTCGCTGCCGACGACGGGCAATGCGTTGATTAGCGTGAACGACTCCGACAAGCCGCGCGTCGTGCCGATTGCCCGAGATCTGTGCGACATGGGGTTCAGCATCTACTCAACGACCGGCACGAAGAAGGTCCTTGAGGAGGCGGGCATCCGCGCGACGTTGGTGAGTAAGTCGACCGAAACGGGCGCACCGTTTCTCAAGGATCTCATCCTGGACGGAACGCTCGGTCTGTTGATCAATACGCCGATCCACACGGGCAGCGCGAGCAACGAGGGTCGCTGGCGATCCGCAGCCACCATGCGCCGCGTCCCGTTGATCACGACCCTGGCAGGCGCCCGCGCCACCGTCGAGGCCATTCGCGCGATGAGGGAATCCCCGCACGCCGATCCCACCGACGCACTAGGCGTGCGTGCGCTGCAAGATTACATCGCGGGGTCAAAGTAGTGCCGTCCTCAACTCAGAATCGTTCGTCGGGGAGGGCTTCGCGGACGACTTGGACGGCGCGGCTGTCGTTGTAGCGGCCTAGCTTGCAGGCGAACTTGGGCTCGCCGGCGATCTGCATGAGCAGGTTCCCGGTGACGGGCTTTCCAGTTTGAATGATGTCGCCCGGCTGCAGGTTTACCAGTTCCTGAACGGTAATGTCAGTCTCACCCAGAAGTGCGCGCAGCTCGACGCGCGTTTGCGTCAACTGCGTGGAGAGTTCCTCTTTGCGCGATTCCGCGGATGAGCGACGCTTGTAGGCCAGCCAGCCTTGCGTGGCCAGTTTGCCCATGATCGGCTCGATCACGTTGAACGGAATGCAGAAGCTCATAGTGCCCGATCTCTGGCCCATGCGGATTTCGAAACCAATGACGACGACGACCTCGTTGGGGGCGACGATCTGCACGAGGTGAGGGTTGTTCTCGACCTCGGCAATTGAGAAGTTCACCTCCACCAAGTTGGACCAAACCTCGCTCAGGTTTTCTAGCGCTCGATCGGTAATGCGTCTGACCAATCGCAGTTCGATCATGGTCAGCGGGCGTTGCGGAATGAACGTCTCAGCACTCGAGCCGCCAAGCAGGCGGTCGATGATCGGATAAATGATGAGGGGGCTTAGTTCGAGGCACATCTGGCCTTCGAGCGGCTCGACGTTGAGCAGGTTGAAGTTCGTCGGGTTGGGCAGAGAGTGGATGAACTCGCTGTAGGTCAGTTGCTCAGCCGAGGCCACACGCACCTCGATGATCGTCCTAAGAAACCCCGAGAGGGACGCACCGAAATTCCTCGCGAACCCCTCGTGGATGCCTTCAAGAGCGCGCATTTGATCTTTGCTGACGCGCTCGGGTCGCTTGAAGTCGTATGTGGAGACGTCGTGAGTGCGTCCGACGACAGCTGCCGGCTGCGGCGTGCTCGGTGCGTCGCTGCCGGCGTCGACGGCCGAGAGCAACGCGTCAACTTCAGATTGATCTAGAACGTCGGCCATGGAACTCCTGTTTCCGTGATTATGATCGTCCGATGGTTTATCGGACAATCCTGCGGACCATCTTGAAGCCCGCGCGGCCCACCCTGCCGCCAATTTACGATATCAGCGTCAATACGCTCATCGGTAGAGTTGGTCCCAAGAACCGAAGAAATCGGGAAACGTCTTGCGGACACAGTTGGGATCATCAATCACGACACCCTCCGCGCCCAAGCCCGCAAGGGCGAAGCTCATGGCCATGCGATGATCGTCGTAGGTGTGGATCTTCGCGGGCAGAATGCGGTCCGGCGGAGTAATGGTCAGGCCGTCTTCGCGTTGCTCGATCCTCGCGCCGAGCGCAGCGAGTTCGCGCGCGAGCGCGGACAACCGATCTGTCTCTTTGAGTCGCAGGTTGGCGACATTGCGGATCACGGTGGGTCCGTCGGCGAACAGCGCCAACACGGCGACGGTCTGGGCCATGTCGGGCATGTCGTTGAGATCGACATCGATCGCCTTGAGCAAACAACCGGCGGCGGGCCCGCGAACGGTGAGCCGCTGAGAGGATCGCGTTACTTCGCAACCCATCGTTTCGAGAAGATCAACGAACTTCACGTCACCTTGAATGCTCTCGGTGCCAAGACCTTCCACGCTAACCACCCCGCCTGCGACCGCGGGCGCTGCCAGGAAGTAGGACGCGTTGGACGCGTCGGGCTCCACGCGATGGTCACGCGGCCGGTACGTTTGCGGCGATGGAATGATAAAACGTGCGCCATCTTCGCGCATCTCGGCGATGACTGTGGCGCCGAAGGCGTCCATGAGATCGGCGGTCATGGTCAAGTACGGCGCGCTGATCACGGGCCCGTGTACATCGATCATGACATCGGCGGCGGCAGCGGGCGCAGCCATGAGCAGTGCGGAAATGAACTGACTGGAAGGCGGTCGATCGAACACGACGGTGCCGCCACGCAACCCCTGTGCGTGCAGCGTGACCGGCGGACAGTTTAGAGCCTGTGTGTACTCGGCGCCGGCGCCGAGGGATTGGAGCGCGGTGACGAGTTGGCCTATGGGTCGCTCGCGCATGCGCGGAACGCCGTCGAGGGAATACCGCCCGTGCCCCAGGGCGCATAGCGCACAGCAGAAGCGCAGCGTCGTGCCGGAGTTCCCGCACTCCAAGTGCGCATCGGTGTTGGGTACGTGTCCGCCACGCCCGGTGATCTCGATTCGCTGCTCGGTCGAGTCGGCGGTGATGGCGAATCCGAGCGCACGCAACGCACCGATCATGCACTCAGTGTCGTCTGCAAACAGCGCGTTGGAGATGATCGACGTGCCGCGCGCGAGAGAGGCGATCACCATCGCGCGATTCGTAAGGCTCTTGGACCCCGGAATCGTCACGACGGCGCTCAGTGGTTTTTGGGCCGGCCTTATCGCAAGCGAGGTCATGGCGCCGCGGTTCTGTAGAGAATGGCGTTGTGCTCACGTTGGATTTCGTCGAGACGCTTGTCCATGTCCGTGTCGCGTCCGGTGTACCGACGTTTGGTGGTCGCCAGAGCGATGAACCAATCGACAAGGTTCGCGAAATCGTCGAGGTCGATGTACTCGGGGCCGAGTTTGCCGGTTCTCTTGTTCATGTTGTGGTAGTTGCCAAGCGCCAGGCAAATCCCGGTGGCTTCGTAGCCCAATGCACAGTAGGCGGTCGATTCACACGTGCCGCCGTCCATCAGCCTGCGTTGGTAAGCGAAACGCCTCTTTTTGGCAGCCAGGTCTGACGCGACGGCCCCTGCGAACGCGGTCGCCGCCGATGTGAACGTGCTTGCCTTGTCTCCGACGCGCAAGATCGGCCCGTCGCCCATGCGGGCGTTCTTGAGTTCGGAACTGGTCTCGATGGCCACGACGACGCAACGTTTCGGAATAGTCTTGAGTTTGCACGCAGCCATCGCGCCGACGAAGCCGACTTCTTCCGCGCGGGTGAACAGAAAATACGCTTCGCCATTCGCCTTGGCTGCGTCGAGCGCGTGGGCACAGGCCAGCATCGCGCCGACGCCGGCAAGGTCGTCCGCCGCGCGAGTGTGGATGCGTCCGTTGCGGATTGCGGGGTCGGGGAAATCCCACATTCCCGGGCACCCCGACGGCACTGCGGCGCCCACGTCCAACAGGGCGCTCTTCACGACCCTTCGCATGCCGGTCTTTACGGTCTTGATCGACCGCACCCTGCCCTTGACCCACCGGTCGCCGTCGAAGAATCGCACGCGGGCCGCGGGAAAGTACTCGCACATGACGCCCCCCCGCCAGATTGCGCGGAGTGTACTCTTGGACATCATGCGGTCGGACACAAAGCCGGGATGGTCGAGGTGGGCGGTGAGGCAGATCGGCCGAGGTGTCTGGCCCTTACCACGTCGATAGTGTACGAGCTGATTGCCGGCTTTGTCCTCGCGCAGGCTCAACAACGGGCGCGCGGCCACGAAGGAACGTATGTGGTCCAGGATATGCTGCTCGGCAAATGGCGCAGTCGGCAGGGACAGCACGTTTCGCAGAATGCTCTCGGATTGCTTGCGTGTCATTGCGTATCTCATTCTCCCATCTGCGTCTTCCTACGACAGTGTTTTTGGGCGAACCTCACCAATCAAAGCAGCGTAGGCCCAAGGGACACCGAAGGCAAACGCGCCGCCACATCACATGAGGGACCCGCATCGCGAGAGGGGATGGGGTCTTTCTGGCACTTTACTTAATAATTTATGATGCGTACTAACGTGATCGGCCGAAGACGAAGCTGAGTGTTTCCGCGCAAGTGCCTGCGAGACGTGTCGCCCTGCGTCTTCTGGCCCTCCACTTGGGGAGTCCGGTCACATGAATCCGCCACCTCGGATCCGGTCCGATATTACTAGAATCCCGTTTTTTGAGCCTCAATCACCGTTTTTGGTGTCCATATGAATGATGCTTGACACGTCTGTTTTTTCACTATATCTCTATGGATGTCTGGACGAATGATGGTTTTATGGTGTCACTTACCAGCGAGTATGCGTTGCGAGCGATGGTTTACTTGGCGAGACAAGTGGACAGATGGCCTATTCCGGGACGGGCGATCGCTGCCGACACCGGCATTCCCCACAAGTACCTTCTCTCCATCTTGGGCGCGCAGGTCCGGGCCGGGGTTCTTCACTCGTCTCCGGGGCGTGGCGGTGGGTTTTCGCTGGCCCGTCCGGCCTGCGACATCATGCTCGTCGAGGTGCTCGCCCCGGTTGAACAATCCCTGGGACATACCCGCTCGTGCCCGTTTGGCAGCGGAGTTTGCAATGAAGACGATCCGTGTCCCGCGCATGGCGGGTGGAAACGCGTACGCGAAGAATACGCTCGGTTTCTCGAAGAAACGTCCGTTCAAAAGGCAGCTTTCGTGACGCACGATCGGCCTGGAGCGAGCGAGGTATGAAGGAAAAAGAGATGAGCGACTCCAGTCACGCGGCGAAGAGCCCGCGACGAACCTGGCGGACAAGTTTGCTTGGCGCGAGCTTCCTGGTGCTGGCCTTCGTGGTGGGACCAGCGGCGCAAGGTCAAGAGACAGCCGCTTTTTTCAAGCAAAACTGCTATAGCTGTCATACGATCGGCGGGGGGCGGCTTGTTGGGCCTGATCTGAAAGACGTAGCGGAGCGTAAGGAGCGTGACTGGCTGGTCCGTTTCATGCTGAACCCGCAGGCGATGATCGATCGGGGTGATCCGTACGCGAAGCAGATCCTCGACGAGTCGCGTGGCGTTGTGATGACTCAGGTTGCGGGGCTCACCCGAGATCGGGCCAATCTCCTTCTCGATTTGATTGAGGCTGAGTCCGCGTTGGAGAAGTCGCAGTTCGAGGGCGTCAAGTTTAGCGACCGCCCGTTTACTGCCCAGGACGTGGAGACGGGCGAGCACATTTTCAAGGGGCTGACGCCTCTGACGAACGGCGGTCCGGCGTGCATTTCCTGCCACACGGTTCGTGGGCTGGGGCTGCTCGGCGGCGGACGGTTGGGGGTTGACTTAACGAAGGTGTCGGAGCGAGTGGGCGGTCGCAAGCCGCTTTCCGCTTGGCTGGTGAGTCCGGCCACGACCACGATGCAACCAGTGTTCAAACTGCACCCGATGGAGCCTGAGGAAATACTCACGCTGGTGGCGTTCTTCGAAGATTGCGCGAAACGGGTCGGCGACGACAATTCGGTCGCTCCGTTGACTTTTTTCCTGATCGGGTTGGTGGGCATGGTCCTGGTTCTTGGGTTGTTCGACTCGCTCTGGAAGGATCGATTTCGTGCGGTACGCGGCCCGCTAGTGTCGGGTGGTGAGATGAGGACTGACGCATGAGCAATACAGCGGCGAAGAGTTGGATCAAAGATGAAGTCGCGCCGAAGACGCGCGGTTGGGAAGAGTTCTACCGCAACCGCTGGCAGCACGACTAGGTCGTCCGCAGCACGCATGGTGTGAACTGTACGGGCGGATGCTCTTGGGCGATCTACGTGAAGAACGGCATCGTCACGTGGGAGATGCAGCAGCTTGACTACCCGAAGCTGGAGGCGGGAATCCCGCCGTACGAGCCCCGCGGTTGCCAGCGCGGCATCTCGTACTCTTGGTATCTCTACAGTCCGCTGCGTGTGAAATATCCGTACATGCGCGGTGCTCTTTTGGATCTTTGGAAGAAGGCGCGCGGAGCGCATGTTGATCCCGTGGAGGCATGGGCGTCGCTGGTGGAGAACCCCGAATCCCGGAAGCGTTGGCAGCGTGCGCGTGGCAAGGGTGGTTTCCGTCGTAGCGATTGGAACACCTCGCTCGAAATGATGGCGGCGGCCAATATCTACACGATCAAGAAGTACGGTCCGGACCGAATCAGCGGTTTTTCGCCGATTCCGGCGATGTCGATGATCAGCTACGCGAGCGGCGCGCGAATGCTCCAACTGATGGGCGGCGTTTCGCTGTCGTTCTACGATTGGTATTGCGACCTTCCGCCGGCTTCGCCTGAAACGTGGGGCGAGCAGACAGACGTTCAGGAGTCGGCGGACTGGTACAACGCGAAAATGCTGGCGGTCATGGGTTCGAATCTAAACATGACGCGAACGCCGGACTGCCACTTCGCGGCCGAGGCGCGACACAACGGTTCGAAGATGTGGGTGTTCGCGCCGGACTTCAACCAAGTGGCCAAGTACGCTGACGAGTGGGTGGCGATCAACGCCGGTCAGGACGGCGCTTGGTGGATGGCCGTCAACCATGTGTTGCTTAAGGAGTTCCACCACGAGAAAAAGGTGCCGTACTTCCTGAATTATGCGAAGAAGTATACTGACTCGCCGATGCTCGTGGAGATTTCGAAGGGCGACGGGGTCCACCACGCGGGCAAGTTGCTCCGAGCTGCGCGAATCGAGTCCTACAAGGACACCGAACATCCGGACTGGAAGTTTCTCATGTGGGACGCGAAGGAGAAGCGTCCCAAGATGCCACTCGGGGCTGTCGGTCACCGGTGGGGTAGCGAGAAGGGCAAGTGGAATCTCGAACTGAAGGATGCGCAGGACGGCAGCGAGATCGACCCCGAGTTGACGTTTCTCGATGACCACGATGAAGTCGTCTCCGTCGAATTCGACGACTTCGGCGAGGGCGTTACGCTTAATCGTGGGGTGCCGGTCAAGAAGATCAAGACAGCCGACGGTAAGACGGCGCTCGTTGCGACGGTCTACGACTTGTTGATGGCGCAATACGGCGTTCCGCGCGGACTGAGCGGTGCGTATCCCGCGAGCTACGACGACGACATGCCTTACACGCCCGCGTGGGCAGAGAAGTATACCGGCATGGGTCGGGCGATGGTGACGCGTTTCGCTCGCGAGTGGGGTACGACGGCCGAGCTGACCAATGGCCGATGCACCATCATTATCGGCGCGGGCATCAATCACTGGTACCACAACAACCTCATGTACCGCGC
>JAJDDU010000076.1 GCA_029260155.1 Phycisphaerae bacterium
CTGGGACGCCCATCGGTCCGAGGTGTTCCTCACGGCGGTCAAAGGGCCGCGACGGGCATTGGATCATCGTGAATTGGAGGAGAAGTACGAACGAGTGGAGCAGGCGGAAGCCCGCGAGTGGTGGGAAGCGGAGTACGCGAACACACCGGCGACCGAACCGCGTCGGTTCCACATCCTCAGCGGCGCGATATTTCCTATCTACGACAAGGTCATGGGCTCGTCGGGCATTCAGACCGTCAAGATCGCCCGGGCCGTCCTCGCCGATGGTCAAGCCCTCGTCGGTCTCGACCTGAGCGCGTCCGATGTTCCGAACGTCAAACAGCGGCTCGGCATCGGCACACCGCTGGGCGAAGTGCCGTCTGACGAAATCCTCGGACTATTGAGCGGCGGTGCCCTGGTCGAGCTGGACAACGGCTGGCGGCTCACGGCCGCACGAATCACTGGTGATGAAGTCGTGGAACTCGTTCTGAACGGCGTACCGGCAAATCGCGACGAACTCGAACGCTACGGGTTCTCCGAGGAGATCATCAACTACAAGCGGCGCTGGTTCATCCTGTCGGACGAGGCGGCGACCGTCTTGCCGAACCTATTTGCGCAGCGGAAACCGATCAGGGATCTAACGGCGGCGGAAGTGCCGGCCCTGGTCGAACAGAACTGAGAATGGGGCGCAGGCTCCACCGAACGGCTCAGCCGGGCTCGCCAAACAGGTTTTCGCGTACCGCAGTCGCGATCTGCTCTTCGAGCCACGCGATTCGCCCCAGACCCAGGCTGATGTGCCGGTACTTCAAGGCGAGTGTCGAGGCGACGGCGATTTCGTCGTTCGTGTACGCAATTTCGCGGTCGTAACGGCTCAGCGCTTTGGCGCCGCGCTCGATAACGTCCAGGTAACGCTGCCTGTCCTCGGCAAGGCGTTCGCGCTCCTGATCGAGGAGCTCACGAATGCGCTTCAGGCGCTTTTTCGGGTTCTTAGGCATGGCCGCTTCGAGAAAGCGGCCGGCCTGTTCGTCGGACGGAATCTCGGAAAGCTGAATCGGCGGCGCGCCGTCGCCGGCGGGCAAGTAGTGCCATGGGTGTGACGGGTCGTATGCGTTCGTCGAGGCGGGTGGCCCGGCTACATGTTGTCGCATCCATGCGTCAAGCAAGTCGGTGGCCGCCTGGCCGAATCCTTCGGCATAAGCGGCGAGTGCGTCGGCATACGTCTGCTTCAGTCGCTGTTCCTCTGATCGGCATCGCTCCTTCATTTGCGTGGCGGCTTCAGGCGTGCGGGGCAGTTTCCCGGTGCGAGGATCGCAGCCGTTCCTCGCGGCGTCCTGTACGACATCGAGGTCAATCAAGAGGGCTCGCAACTCGTGCGAGTGTTCCGTAGTGAGGGCAAGCACGTCCTCAGCATCGGGTTCGATCGGCCCTTCGGTGGTCCAGCCGAAAACGCCGTGTGCGACCGCGTCGGGCAGCGGTTTCGCGACCGGCAGTACCCGCTCATCCGGATCAGGACCATCGCGCGCGACGGCGGGTGGCAACGTGGCGTCGGCGTCGAACTGGGCTTCTATCGGGGGCGCCACAATTTGTTGTTCGAGTGAGTCGTTCTCGCAGATCTTCGTATGAGCACGCTGTGGCAGTTGGTCCGCATCATCCTTTGCCCAATCGAACATCTTCTGAGTTCGTTCCATAATCCTCCTTGGCGTTATCGGTTGCGTTGTGTCTCAATGGCGTTATGGAAGGAAGCGAGGGTCGTGTTTCATAAGACCATACGCCCCCGACCTCGGGCAGCGATTCTTGGCCTGCGCGGTTGCGCCGAATCGGGAACCGGATTGAAGCGGACACCTGTGGTAGTGGGGCTAATCTCGTGCTGCTGCCCGGCACTCTTCGAGTACCTGAACGATATCATCCGGCAGAACCGCGCCTTGGTTGGAAAGATGGTCCTGGACACGCTCGAAGAGATCAACCGCCAACTCGTGTTTCTCCGACTTCGCGAACAGCCTCCCCAGCCCGATCAGCGATTGTATGTCTTGGCGTTCGGTTGCCTGAAGGATGCGTTGCGCCTCCGCGATGATCTCCTGCCTTTCGACCGATGTTAGATCATGGTTGTCGAGACGTAGGTCGAGAAGAGCGATCCGCACGTTCTGTGACTTGATGCCGGAAGCAATTCCCAACTCGTATGCCTCGCATGCCCGCCTGTGGAAACCTGCGGCTCGTCCAGTATCCCCTTGGGATTCGCTCACGTTCCGCAGGAAGACCAACGCGGTGGCGTGGTGCCAAACGATTTCGTGGTCAGGGGGAGCGAGCTCGGCGTACGCCTCAGCTCCGTCTATCACCTCGTTCGCAGCGGCGACGGCCGTTTCCGGATTGTCGGAGTCCGATGCTGCGAGCATAAGCCTGAGGGATGCCAGGACCCGGGCATAATGACTCCGAGGCACGTCCGGTTCCAAATCCAGCAATCTCTCCATAAACACGCGCACCCCCAGGAGCCCCGCGACGCGCTCTTCCAGCGCCAGCCAAGTAGCTATCGTGAAGTGGTTGCTGACGGCAAGAATGTGCTGCGATAAGAGATACGGATCGTCCGGGGCGGCGGCAATCATCCGGTTGCTGATTGCCAATCTCCGTTCGGAATGGTGGGACACAGCGGCCGAATCGCCGACCCGCACGGCGATCGTGACCAGGCGATCTAGGGCGGCAGCCAAGCCCAGCAGGCGAGTGGCATTGTCCGGCTCGGCCCCAGTGAGGCGTTCCATGATTTCGAGTTGTTTGAGGCAAAGTTCCTTCGCCGTTTGGATGTCATTTTGCCGTTCATCAGAGAAGCAGGAGAGACGGTTGTAGCTCCAGGCGAGATTGTCAAG
>JAJDDU010000077.1 GCA_029260155.1 Phycisphaerae bacterium
CCGATCGTGTTGTCCGGTTGCGGCAGGACGCTGAAGTCCGTGCAACCGACAAAGAGAATCACCACGCCGAACATGGCGCTACAGGCTGGAAGTGTCGCGTGTCGCCGCATAGTTCCTACTCTCGATTTGGGGAATCCAAGAAGCAGCCAATACCACATTGACTTGCGCAAAACGGGTCCGGTGGCGAGGCCACGCTGTCATCGAGTATGCCCCACCCGCCCCAGCAATATCGACCGAACCGGTCAGTCCGACATTTGCAAAATCGAGAAGGAAGCCCCCCAACCCCAATCCGTCTTCGGGTCCGTAAAAATACGCCGCACAGATCGCCCCCAATCGATCCGGACCATAGCCCCCAACGCCCGTGCCAATGTTATGAGTCTCAGTCCAAGCGACCGAGGTCGGCCGTCACACAGAGGTCCAAATCCCCATCGATGTCGAAATCCGAAAACGCAACGCCGCGACCATCGAACAGCCCGCCGCCGTCATTGCGGAATAGGTTGTTGGCCACATTCTGATTGGTGAGGTAGAGGTCCGGGTCACCGTCGTTATCGTAGTCGCCCCAGCAGAGCGACTCACTAAGCACACCCGTCAACTCGATTCCCGCAGCGGCAGAAATGTCATTGAAAACGACCGCAGGACCAGCGACGGCCGGCGCAGCGAGAATCATCACAGCCGCGCAGCGAGGACCCACACGTGGCACATTCACAGATTCACCCTCCATTCCAGTATCCGATGTTTCTCGAATGCCCCAGGCTCGCCCGATCAACCGATCACGATACCACTTCAACCCCGCTCGACGCAAGGGATGGACGAGGGCCAACGAAGACCGTTGCGCACCACGCGACCCCATCGTGAAATCGTGGATTCCCCGACGCAACCGCCGCATTCGCTCGCCACACCCCGGGGCCTGCTCGGCACCCCCTTTTCTCTGTGCGCCATCGTGCTTTGGTGGTATCTTGAAACTCTAATGAGTCTGGAAGTCCCACGGTGGTCCAGGTCCGCCCATTGCCGACCCGCACCACGGGGCTTACAAATCTGAACCGTAGTGACGAAGCCTCCTCGGAGCGTTTCGGCAGGAAACTGGAGGCCGGCATATGAAGGTCTACGCAACTCGATTCGAGTTCGACGCTGAGGCAGGCTTGGAACGGCTCGCAATTGCGACGCAACGATGGTTGGCCGACCCCCGTCGGTTTGGTCGTACAATCAGCGACATCGATATCCTCCGACCTTGGCAAGGCGAGGCCAACGGTCGCGATGCGTGCGACGTTACCATTGACGCACTCGAATCCGGAGGAACGAATCTCTGGGCATGTCGATTTTCGCACGCGGATCGCGATCATGGTGACAGGCGTTGGACAACTCACATCGGCTTTCAGCTTTCCGAACAAGGCGGCGTGTGCTCCGTTTTCCTCGATCTGGAGACAACGGGACACACCGTTACCATGCAACGATTCACGACGAGTCGTCCGCAAGTCGTGATTGATCTCTTGAACGCAATCGGCGGTGAGTTGCTCGATGACGTTCCGACCGGCGTTCGCACGGTTGGCAGTAAGCAGCTTGCAGGTTTCGCTGACTTCATTCGCGACCCAGACCGGAAGCTGCCCATTATCCTTGTGACCGCTAGCCTCCAGTCAGAACGCCCGCTGATCACGCCGACGCGATTGGGTTCGCTGTTAGTCGCCATGGCGTACGTCTACCAGTTCGACGACAAATTCACGGGGCGAGACTTCTCCAGTCATGTGGGAAACGAGTGGTCCGTTTGGGATGGGGCCGTTCGCATCTATTGGCCTATCAATGCGGAGAATAACACCCCGCACCGACATCGCCGGTGGATGCCCTGGCATATCGAGGACTTACGCCGAATCGGCGAACCGGAAGGCGCAATCTTCCGCTACACGTGCCGTAACGCTTGCATGATTCCCACCGACATGCTGATCACAACGGACGACGTCGGCCGTGCGCGAAGTCGTCTTCGTCTGGATGACCTAGCAGCGCGAGTCGCCAAGACAGACGAGTTAGCGGAACTCGTAACGCGATATACGAAGGCCCAGGAAGACACCGAGGGCAGACTTGACGGGGCAAGGAGTGACCTCGGCCAGGCACAAATGAAGATTAACGTTCTCCAGGGCAAGCTCGAAACTGCGCAAGCCAACAACAATGCACTTCGGCAGAACGTTCGTGAGCTTTATGAGCACGAAGGCAAGGATATCCCCGACGAAGCTCGCGATTCCATGGCCGAAATCATCGACGCGAGTTGCAACGCCAGCGAGATCGCCCAATTCGTTTCCGAGGAATACAAAGATCGTCTCCACTTTCTCTCCCCCGCGTTGCGCGACACAAAGAAGAGCGTGTTTGAAGGACTTGAACAGTTCGCCCAGGCGCTCTGGACCCTCGCAACGTTGTATTGGGGTATGAAGACGGGCTCCGGCCCAACGCTCGATCGCTTCACTGAATCTTTGGCCGACCATGGTATCCGGTACGAATCACACATCAGCGAGATCACTGCTGGGCGATACGGCCGTGAGTATAAGCGCCGTTACAAGGACAAGAAAGCAGACCTGAACGAACATCTCAAGCTGGGGACATCTCGTGATCCGCGTTTCACGATGCGAATCCACTTTCAGTGGGATGAAGAGGATCGCTTGGTCGTCATCAACTACTGCGGATGGCACACAAAAACAGGTAACTGAGCTCGACACGGATCGTTCTGACTACGACTCACGGCGGCATGTTCGTGAAGAATCAAACGAACGGCCAAAAGGTCTCCAACAACGGCCAGAAGACGGTTCGGCAAATCGTGCTCAAGGGCCAGCGCTTCGACGTAATGACCGAACGCCGTTGGCGAGACGCCGCCTTGGGCAAGTAGCGCAAACCCAGTCTCACCCCACGAAATCCCCCCTGCGACACCAAGAAACAGTCGCGCTGTCCATTTCCCGCGAACCACAGATCAGACCTGTAGTTATTACCATGCGGGGACGCTGCGCGCCGTACCCGCCGCCAGAACCAATCAACCGCGCGCCGAAAGCAAGAAGGCCATGCGCAAAACGAATCCACGCCGAATCGACCAAATCCTCGATTCCAAGCCCCAAACGCAGTTTCACCGCACAAACGCAACGGCGAAATTACCAAACGAACCCATCTCGCAGCACCACTTTAACGCTCGCCCTGCTGGAAGCGGGACAGCAGCGAGTCCCAGTCCTCACGGCGGAACGTGACCGTGATCCAGATGATCAAGGGGACGACGTAAATCGATGCGGGCACGACCGAGGTCAGGTGATAGGTCACGTTGAGTATCACGCTCCAAGGCCGCTCCCAATGGAACAAGCAGTAGGCTTCCTCGCCGTGGAACTTGTGAAGCAAGATCATCGCCAGACGCGCCGCGACGAACACATGCACCAATGCCCAGCCCACACCGAGCGCGAACACACGGCGCTTCCAATGGATCGGGGTGGCCAATACAAGCGACAGGAAAACAGCCGCCGGCATGTATCCCAGATGTCGACTACTGGTTTTTTCGTTCTGCAGACCCCGCCCGTTGCTGCGGTTGGCGATGAGAAACCTAACGTCGTGCTGGGGATCCTGATCGTACTCCGAATAGAGCAGCACGATCGCGTCGGTACCATAGACGCCGTCCGGCGGCCCGCCGTCGATCACCGCGTCGCGATCCACCCCCATCAACCACTCAGCACATTTGACGAATCCCCGGCTGTAGGCCTCTTCAACCGTCGCATTCGGCCAGGCGAACAGCGTGTACAGGATCGCCAGCCCCACAAAGAAGAAAATGACTTTCCTACGTGCCACCATGAGGCACTCCGATCGGCGGCCGCGTCGCGCGCAGCGCCCACAGCACCCAGAACAGAAGCGACAAGAAGATGAACGCAGGCTGCCACACGTCAATGTGCATCATGTGGAAGTAGTCCGGCGCGTAGATGCGCGTGTAGTAAAGCGTGATGATGCGAATAAGATTGATAGTCAGCAACACGACCGACCCAATGAACATCCCACCGATTTTCGATCGGAACCGCACCGGCGAAGCCAGCACAGCCCCCACGAAAAGCGCCGACGGAAAAATCGCATCACACCCGTGCTTAATCTGCACCGACGCCCGCGCCGACGTCACCGAGAATCCCGCCGCCGTCGCATCGTCGCCCATGAGGCGGAGCAAACGCGCCGAGACATCGGCGTTGAGCCGCAAGTACGCGTCAAACGCTACCGTATTCGTGAAGTACGCGAAGAAGAAAACCGCAAACACCGACATCATCACCGAAAAACTGACCACGAAGCGAAAGACCGGACCCTTGCTCCCCCACCACCCTCGCTTGCGCCCGGATTCGCCACCGTCGCCCGGCGCTTCGCGATCAGCCGGAAGTCTGCCCTTCGCGAGACTACCCACAGCTGCCGGCTTGTCGTTGTTTTTGCCTTTGTTCGATGACGCCATGCTCACAATCACTCCGATGCCAAGGCAGCCATCTCCGTGCCCCGCAGGTCTAAGTATGATGGATACCGCTCCGTTTTTCCAGTCTGCCGGATCGTCCCTGCAACGATCACAACGACGCGTCGCGTGGCCAATCGCGCAACGGGCAGGCGTCGCAAGCGGCGCGCGGACTGCAAAAACGCTTGCCCAATTCCACGAACAGCGCGTGGTATTGTCCAAACATGTCTGCGTCGCGATCCAGATGACGATGAAACAGCGCCTGTGTATCGTCGTATCGCGCAGCGTCGTCGATCACAAAATGACGCCGGAGCACGCGCAGGGTGTAGGCGTCCACGACGAACGTCGGAATACTCCCCGCATACAGCATGATCGCGTCGGCCGTCTCGGGCCCGACACCGGGCACGCCGAGCAATCCGGCGCGAAGCGTCGCGGGATCCTCGGCGAACAGCGTGTCCAGGTCACCATCGCATCTGTCATAGATCCACAAGACGAGCGCTTTCAGCCGCCTCGCTTTGACCCGATAGGTTCCCGCCGGCCGAATCAACTCCGCCAAGTCCGCCTCGTCGAGCGTACGCATCACTTCGAGTGTCAGTACATTGGCACTTTTCAGCCGGTCGATGGCCCGCTCGACGTTCCGCCAAGCCGTATTCTGAGTCAGAACAGCCCCCACAATTGTCTCGTCGCGCGCCTCGCCAGGCCACCAATGTTGAGGCCCGAACGCCGCGTCGAGGACTTCGTACAAGTGCAACAGCGTGTCACTCACGTTTCGATGCCCCCTGAGTATGCCTCCAAGCTCAAAAACACTGTTTCGCATCCGAGCGTACCGGCCCCTACGCCCCACGGGCAAGGATCGGCCGATATTCGCGAGGAATCCGACTTGACAACCCGTGATTTGGATTGTACTATTCATATAGTACATTAGCGTTGGCGTTAAACAGGTCACTCACACAAGCAGGGAGTCTGCGGCGAGATGTTGGAAACGGCTGTCATTTCGATCGACCACAGCAGCGGCGTGCCGCTTTACCGGCAGATCGTCGATCAGGTGCTTCTGGCAGTTTCGACTGGGCGTCTGAAGCCTGGGTCGCGGCTTCAAACGGTGCGGCAGCTTGCGATTGACGCGCAGATCAATCCGAACACGGTTTCGCGCGCTTACCGCGAGCTCGATATTCGGGGGTTTGTGCGGACGCGTCGTGGGACGGGCACGTTCATCGTGGGCGACAAAGGGGTCGCGCGGGACGAGGCGCGGCATCGCGAGGCAGTGGAGCAGTTCTGTAATCAGGTTCTTGCCGACGCGGGGCGGTTGGGTCTTTCGCTGTCGGAGTTGGTGGCGAGTTTGCAGGATCGGCTGACGGAGCGGCGATGAACGGGCGTTGTGGTTTAACGATTGGTAGGAGGTAGTGTCATGCAGGTGTCACGACTGACGAACGATACGCGTACGCCGCCGCAAGCCAAGATCCTCGGCGTGGGGATCTTCGCGATCGGCACCGTCATCATTCTCTCGATCGGCCGGCCTTGGACGCGTGCGTTCGTTTGGGACGCGCCGTGGTTCTGGGGTGCGCTGTTCGGTGTGACGTTTCTCGCTTGGCTTGGGTGGAACTCGCTCAAGGTTAGCGAGCAATGGGAGCGGGCCGTCGTGCTGCGTTCCGGCGCATACCGGGGTCTTCGTGGGCCGGGGTACTTCTGGGTCATTCCGATCATCGAGTACGTCTCGCATCACGTGGATCAACGCATCCGGGCCCGTCAGTTCAGCGCGGAAACTACTCTGACGCGCGACACGGTGCCGGTGGACGTTGACGCCATTTACTTCTTCGTTGTGTGGGACGTGGAGAAGGCTGTCCTGGAAGTTGAGGACTTTCATCAAGCGATCCTCTACTCAGCCCAGACCTCGCTGCGTGACATCATCGGGAAGAACGAACTGGCCGAGATCCTGCACAGTCGCAGAGAGTTAGGCCAGTCGCTTCAGGAGGTCTTGGATGCCAAGACGCACGATTGGGGCATCACGATTTCGTCGGTCGAGATTCGCGATATCAAGATTCCCCAGCAGCTGGAACAGGCTATGTCCAAGGAGGCCCAGGCCGAGCGTGAGCGCCGTGCCCGCATCATTCTGGGCACTGCCGAGACGGAGATTGCCGAGAAGTTCTCCAAAGCGGCTGAGCGCTACCGCGACGACCCCGTCGCCCTTCACCTACGCGGCATGAACATGCTCTTCGAAGGCCTCAAGGAGAAGGGCTCCATGGTCATCGTCCCCTCCAGCGCGCTCGAATCCATGAACCTCGGCAGCCAACTCGCCCTCGCGTCCCTGGCGAAGGACGGTTGAGTGGATCGGCTACCAAGCGGTGAAGCCCGCGACGGCGGGAGGACAGATAAGCTGATCCTCGGCCTGAACGGGCGGGCGAGCAAGACGTGTGGACGGCAGGAATCTCGAAGCCCAGCGGGGGAACCCGTGTACACAACATGCCAGGATCATTCTGTAAGGCTCCGTCGTAGTTCATCAACGTCTAGGCCAGCATCCACGCCCAGTTCTTGGATTCTCTCGTCGGTGGGTTCTTCACCACCGAGCCGTAAATCGATGCGCATCCGTTCTACCCACTTCGAGCACTTTCGGTTGCCGGAGTCTTGGTGGGGATTGACAATGTCATGATACAGGAGGATTAGGAGGAAGAAGAGCACCTTGTAGTCATCGAGTATACCTTTCGATACACGACCGTGCGCCAGAGGGTTCCTAATATGACAGCGCTATGAAGTATCCGTTCGTTGGGCGGTTAGAGGTAGTTGCAAGTCTTGTGTAAACTCGATTTGGGGC
>JAJDDU010000078.1 GCA_029260155.1 Phycisphaerae bacterium
GGTAGCAGGATGATCGATGTCGAGGCGAGGCGATGCTGTCACGACGTACGTTATTGCTCACACAGAGGCTTGCGCTGATGCCGCGTAGATAACCACTTCGATCTCTTCATCCCGGAACGAAGAATCTTCTTTGACGCGGAAAGCGTTTTGTACGGATTGTGTGATGGCGACGACGACGCACTCGATATAATGGTCAGGAGCGGGCTCGATGTTGCAGGCGCTGGGTCCATGTGAGGCGGACAAGTAATTGGTCCCCAGACGGAAGTCGCACAAGCGTGCATGCTGTCCGCGAAGTTCCGTGTCTGGCGTTACGTCATGTGTGTCCCGGTAATGACGTCGGAATGACATGGTGCCCCCGGAATGGCCCCATTCCTCAGACCCACATCCCGCGTGCCGAGTCCGGCGCGAACACTTCTGTACACGGAGAACTGCGCACAGTTCGCCTGGCGACAAAACTACGGGGCGGGCGGATGCTCATCGCTGGTCAAAGAAGGGATCATTGGATCCGACGCGGTCATTCGCGGGTGGCATGGCAATCCGTTCACATTCAATGTGTCTTTCGTCGATGGGCACGTCGCGAGAACGCATATCGACGGCCACATTCATCCACAGCCACGAATCGCTCGATACCCGTACGACTTCGGATACGCCGTCTGGCACTGTGTGATCATCCGAGGCGCGGATTGGCAAAAGGACACTCTCCCCGCACCGCCAGTTCCAACAAACATTCCGTGCTCAGGGGGGCTTGGGGTTCTGGCCACTGTCGAATGACGGGAGACGCAAAACAACCGGCGCTCGCTCATCGGGCGAGACATGCGTCAAAGAAATCCAGAAACCAGCGTCGGCCTTCGGAGGCGCACATGGAATCCGTGTGGCCGCCGCCTTCGATTACATGGAGGGTCTTGGGTTCGGCGGCTGCGGCGTGCAGGGCGGCGGTCTGGTTGTGGTCGACGATGCGGTCATTCGTGCCGCAGACGAACATCGTCGGTCGCGGGGCGATGCTTGCCACGCAATCGATCGGGTCCAGACCTTGCGAGATCATCGCCCGTGACAACAGTCCCGCGATGGGGCTCACGAAGATGTTCTGTCCGCAGACGAATGCAGCCTCCGTGCGATAGTGGCTAAAGGCGCCTTCCACCGCTATGCCACGCACGCTCGAACACTGCGCGACGACGACAATGCCCACCGCACCGCCGAGCGACTGGCCAAGAACTACGACTCGGTCCGCGTCCACGTCGCCCCTCGATTGCACACATTCGATCGCAGCCAGTCCGTCGTTGACCGTTCCTTGTCGTGTCGGCTTGCCTGTGGACTGGCCGTAGCCGCGGTAATCGAAGCAGAACACATTCCAACTCTCGCTCGGCAGCCACTTCACGCTCTCGAAATGACCCGTGATGTTGCCGGCGTTACCGTGGAATTGGATGACCGTTCCGCGTGCGCTACCGACGGCCGGGAAGAACCATCCGTGCAACCGCGCCCCGTCCGTGCTGTCGAAGGAGACGGATTCGTACGTGAGTTCGTGTGTCTCGGGCTTGCCGTAGACGTGTTGGGTAGGGAAGTAGAAGAGTCCGTCGCCGAAGCCCATGTTGATACGCTCGCCGTGTGTTCTGGGACCGCCAGCCCGATCATCGCGGGACGTGTTGTCATCGGGCGATGCTCGCGCGTCAAGCGCGTGGAGCATGGTGACAAAGAACCGCCGCGCTTCTAGAATCCCCACCCATGAATCCGCTGGTGGCTGTGCTTGGTTGTTTTCTGTTGTACGCGCTGGGGTTTGGCTTGTACGCCAAGTACCTCGCGCGACGTGTGTTTCGATTGGACGCCGATCGAGCGACACCCGCACACACGCTGCGTGATGACATCGACTACGTGCCGACGAACCGCTTCGTCCTCTTTGGGCATCACTACGCATCGATCACCGGGCTTGCCCCGATGCTGGGACCGGCCGTCGCCGTCATCTGGGGTTGGGTGCCGGCCATGCTGTGGATCGTGCTCGGTGCGGTATTCGTGGGGTGCGTACACGACTTCGGGGCGCTGGTCGTCTCCATGCGGGCCAAGGGTCAGTCGGTCGGCAAGGTGGCGGAGGGCGTCATCGGTCCTCGCGCGAAGATGCTGTTCCTCGCGTTGATCTTCTTCGGCGTCGCGTTGGCGATGGGCGTGTTCGTCTTCGTCATTGCTAAGCTTTTCTCCATCGGAGCAGATTTCGACGCAGCAAATCTTGCGTCGGCGACAACGTCTTTTCCTTCAGCGGTGCTCCCGTCCGCTGCGTTGATGGTCATGGCTATGATCATGGGCTATCTGCTGTACCGTCGGAACTTCCCCCTGGGCCAGACGACCGCAGTGGGCTTCGTGTTCATGCTTTTCTTCGTCTGGCTTGGGGCGCGCTACCCTACGCTGTGGTTGGACGTGGGCGCTTGGCCAACCACTACCAGCTGGACTTGGGCGCTCCTGGGCTACGCTTTTCTCGCATCGGTTCTTCCTGTGTGGTCGCTGTTGCAGGCCCGCGACTTTCTCAACTCTCTGCTGTTGTACCTCGGCTTGATCAGCGCGTACGCCGGTTTCTTCGTGCTCGGTCCGGTGTTCCAAGCACCGCCAGTCAACCTTCATCCGGAGGGCGCTCCCGCGTTGTTTCCGTTTGTGTTCGTCGTGATCGCATGCGGCGCTGCCAGCGGCTTTCACGGACTGGTTTCCTCTGGCACGACAGCCAAGCAGATCAATCGCGAGACCGACGCTCGATTCATCGCGTACGGCGGTATGATCGGTGAATCTTTGCTCGGTTTGCTGGCTGTTCTCGCGTGTACAGCCGGTTTCAAGAGCACCGAGTCGTGGAACGCCGCCTACCGGAATTGGGATACGATTCAGAACCTCCCGGCGAAGCTGGGGGCGTTCATCAACGGTTGTGCCAGTTTCATCAGCGCTCTGGGCGTAGACCGAAACCTCGCAGCCGCATTCATCGCCGTCATCGTGGTGTCGTTCGCGTTGACCACGTTGGATTCCGCCACGCGACTCTTGCGTTTCAACGTCTCGGAGATCGGCGCGTCCATTCGGTTCAGTATTCTCCGCAACCGTTACGTAGCCACGTCGATCGCGGTGGGTGCGATCTGCTGGTTCGCGTTCTACGAGATCGACGGCAAGCCCGCCGGCCTCGTGCTGTGGACGCTGTTCGGCATCATCAACCAACTGCTCGCGGGCCTGACGCTGTTGGTCGTGACACTCTATTTGTACCAGCGCGGCCGCAACCCGTGGTTCACCGGCTTGCCGTGCGCCTTTATGCTCGTCAGCACCTTTACCGCCACGATCAAGCAGCTCGGCGGCTTCCACGAACGCGGCCAGACGTTGCTCTTCGTCGTGGGCGCGTGCCTGTTGCTACTGGCCGTCGGCATCGTCATCGAAGGCCTGCGCGCCTTCCTCCGTCGCGAGCATCACACGACGGACGAAATCAGATTCGAACAACGGTAGCACGTCACACTGAGTGGCCCATCGCCTTAGCGGTGGGGAACGTAACAGTTGCTTGACCTATAGACGGCCGTGACGCTATCGTAGTGTGGAGTTGAATCGGTTTGAAACGGAAAGGCGTTCGCAATGGAGATGACACACCGACACGCGCAGGCGGTATTGGAACGGGACTTTCTGAGTCTTCGGCATCACATCCTCAACGTGGCTGCTGCTCTGGATCGTATTGGCCGGGGTGAATCGGCTGAACAGGTGCAAGGCGATCCACGGATGTCCAAGATCCAAGAAGCGCTCTCGGTGCTGGCTGAACCCGACGCCGGCCGCGCGGAGCGTGTGCAAATCGTCTTCAGCCGAGAGTACGATCCACAATGGCAACAATAGGTGAGAAGCGTTGAACTACATCGACCCGCATATTCATATGGTTTCGCGAATCACCGACGACTACGAGCGGATGGCGCGATCGGGGTGCGTGGCTGTTTCCGAGCCGGCGTTCTGGGCTGGTTTCGATCGCGGCTGCGCTGAAGCATTCCATGATTACTTCAGGCAACTGACCGAATACGAACGTGCGCGGGCTGCGCAGTTCGGCATTCAGCACTTCTGCTGGCTGTGCATCAACGCGAAAGAGGCCGAGAACGTCAGCCTCTCACGGGAGGTGATTTCTCTGATCCCCGAGTTTCTCGATCGGCCTGGTGTCTTGGGCATCGGCGAGATCGGGTTGAATAAGAACACGCCGAACGAATCGACCATCTTCGGTGAGCAGGTCGACTTCGCTGCGTCGCGCGACGAGTTGATACTCATTCACACGCCGCACCTCGAAGACAAGTACATGGGCACGCGGATGATCATCGACATGCTCATGGGCAACCGCCAAGTGAAACCGGAGCGCGTTTTGATCGACCACGTCGAAGAGCATACCGTGCGCCTTGCGCTCGACGGCGGATACTGGTGCGGCATGACACTCTACCCGACGACCAAATGTACGCCTGCCCGCGCGGCGGACGTCATCGAGATGGTCGGCACGGACCATATCATGGTCAACTCTGCCGGCGATTGGGGCATTAGCGACCCGACAGCGGTGCCGAAGTTCATCATCGAGATGCGTTCCCGAGGCCACAGCGAGGCGACAATCCGCAAGGTCGTTTACGACAACCCGCTTGCATTCTTTTCCACGTCGAAACGCTTCGATTTCACGCCGCGGTCCTAGTGCATGCCTCGCTTGAGTCTTTGGGCGTGGCCCAGCGAGGGTGCAGGGCCCCGCCACCCCCCCACCACCACAGCCGATGGAACCCCCCCCCCCCAAGGAAGCGG
>JAJDDU010000079.1 GCA_029260155.1 Phycisphaerae bacterium
GCGCCGCACGGTCGCGCGCGGCCGCGCGACGCGTGGCGGTGTTCGGTGTCGGGCGGGGCATGATCCCCTCGTGGTGGCCGGGCGGTGGCTTGGAAAGGTCCGGGACGTTTGGCGATGAGTGGTGTTACGCAGTTTATTCAGGAACTCCGCGATGGGGATGATCGGGCGGCGGATCGTCTCTTGAAAGCGGTCTACGACGAGTTGCGGCGGTTGGCAGCGGGGAAGCTGTCGCACGAACGGCCTGGGCAGACGCTTCAGGCGACGGCGCTGGTGCACGAAGCCTACCTGCGGCTGTTGGGTGGGGAAGCGGGGCGGTGGGAGAACAGTGCTCATTTCTTTGCGGCGGCGGCGGAGGCGATGCGTCGGATTCTGGTTGATTCTGCGCGGCGGAAGGCGCGGGTGAAACATGGTGGCGGGCTTCAGAGGCGCGAGGTGGATGAGGCTGATGCGATCGTCATGCCGGACTCGCTCGATCTGATCGCGCTGGACGAAGCGTTGGACAAGCTGGCGTGCGAGGACAAGGTGAAGGCTGATTTGGTGAAGCTGCGGTACTTTGCGGGTCTGACGGTGGAGCAGGCGGGGCGTGTCTTGGGTATTTCGCGGGCGACTGCGGATCGGTACTGGACGTTTGCGCGGGCTTGGTTGTATGGGGAGATTAATAAGGGTGAGGAGCGCGTGTAGGAATGTGTATGGTGTGAGGCGCGGGCGGGCGTGGCGGCGCATTACTTGGTGTGGGAGCGTCGCGCTCCCCTGCGGGTTGCCGCTAAACGGGTGTGGAGATTGTTCGCGTGGCGGGTGTGGGACACGATAGGCTGGAAGAGCTCTTTAGCGTTGCGCTGTCGAAGACGGCGGGGGCTGAGCGTGCGACTTATTTGAGTGGCGCGTGTGGGGACGATTCCGAAATGCGCTCGCACGTCGAGGGGTTGTTGAAGATCCACGAGCGTGTGGGGTCGTTTCTCGAGCTGCCGCCCGTTGACCCAGATGCCACGGTGGAGCTGGGGGGACTTGGTGAAGCGCCGCCGGCGAGGATCGGGCGGTATCGGGTTCTTGAGGAGATCGGGGAAGGGGGGTTTGGCTGTGTGTACCTGGCTGAGCAGGAAGAGCCGGTGCGTCGTAAGGTGGCGATCAAAGTCATCAAGCTTGGGATGGACACCAAGCAGGTGATCGCGCGTTTCGAGGCTGAGCGTCAGGCGCTTGCACTGATGGACCATGTCAATATCGCCGGGGTGCTTGATGCGGGCGCGACGGAGACGGGGCGACCTTACTTTGTGATGGAGCTCGTTCGGGGCATCACCATCACCGAATACTGCGACAAGCATCGGCTATCGACTCGTGAGCGTCTGGAGCTGTTTCGACCTGTCTGCCATGCGGTGCAGCATGCCCACCAGAAGGGGATCATCCATCGGGATCTCAAGCCGAGCAACGTGCTGATTGCGCTGGAAGATGGTCGGCCTGTGCCGAAGGTGATCGACTTCGGCATCGCGAAGGCGACGGGCCAGCGTCTGACGGAGAAGACTCTGTTCACGGGTTTTCGCGAGTTTCTCGGCACGCCGGAGTACATGAGTCCGGATCAGGCGGAGGTGGGTGGTCCGGATGTGGACACGCGGTCGGATATCTACTCGCTGGGTGTGTTGCTGTATGAGCTTCTGACCGGGGCTACGCCGCTTGGGGCGAAGCGTTTGCGCGACGTGTCGTACGAGGATATTCGGCGCGTCATCCAGGATTCAGAGCCGCCGAAGCCGTCGGCGCGGTTGCAGGCGATGAGTCGGGGAGAAGGCGCGGACGCGTTTGCGACGTCGCACGGGTTGGCACCTTCTGCGCTGGCGCGTTGGGTTCGGGGCGATCTGGACTGGATCGTTATGAAGGCGATCGAGAAGGACCGCGCGCGGCGATACGCGACTGCGAAGGATCTGGCTGATGACGTCGAGCGACATCTGCTGCACGAGCCTGTGTTGGCTGGCGCGCCGAGCGCCGCGTACAAGTTTCGCAAGTTCGTCCGGCGGCATCGTGTTGGCGTGTTCGTGGGTTCGGTGGCTAGCGCGGCGGTGTTGGTGGGTCTGTCGCTTGCGACGGTCGGATTGGTTCAAGCCAATCGAGCGCGTGTTGAGCTGAGAAGCGAGCGGGACGCGGCCGAGGCAGCCCGCGTGGACGAGCAGGTTCAGCGGGGGTTGGCCGAAGCGGGCGCGGACGAAGCGCGAATGCAGGCTGCGCGGTCGGCGATCGTGGGTGGATTTCTGGAGGAGATGTTGGGGTCGGTGAATCCGAGCCGGGCGATGGGGCGCGAAGTGTCGGTGCGCTACATTCTGGACGAAGCGGTCAAGCGGATCGAAGACGGCGTGTTGGCGGATCAGCCTGAAGTCGAAGCGACCGTGCGTACCACTCTGGGCGAGACCTACTTGGCGCTGGCTGTCTACGGGGCGGCGGAGGAACACTTGCGTGTCGCGCAGACGATTCGTCTCGGCCTGCTCGGCGATGAGCATCCTGATACGCTGCGATCGAACCGGGCGCTGGCGGGTGTTTTGCGGGTAAGAGGGCGTTTTTCCGACGCGGAATCGCTCCTGCGTGACACAGGTGCGACACTGCGTCGGGTGTTGGGCGAGGATCATCCGGACACGCTGGCCACAATGACCGAACTCGCTTTGGCGCTGTGGGGGCCTGGGCGATTCGCTGAGGCGGAGTCGATTCATCGGCGGACATTGGCCTTGCAGCGTCGGGTGCTCGGCGAGGAGCATATCGATACGATCGCGTCGATGGGCTACCTGGGCGCGGTGTGCCGTGAGTTGGGCAATTGGGCTGAGTCGGAGTCGCTGTTGCGTCGCGCGCTTGCGTTGTGTCAAAGCGTGCTTGGATCGACGCATCCTTGCACGGGTGACGTGATGAACAACTTGGGGTTGCTGCTTGAGGACAAGGGCGACCGTGCGCAGGCGGAGGATTTTTTTCGCCGGACGTACGAATTGGACCGCCGGATACTCGGCGCGGATCATCCTCGAACGCTGATCCCGATGAACAACCTCTTGCGCGTTCTGGATGCTCTGGGCGAGAAGGACGCGAGTCGTCCGATTGTTGCAGAACGCCTCGCCCACTTGGGTCGGGTTGCTTCGCGGAGTGACGCGAGTGCGCTCGCGTTGCACGGGTACGCGTGGGAATTACTGCACTGCGCGTCGGTCGACTTGCGAGATGCGGAAACGGCGCTCCCCGTGGCCGAGCGCGCGGTCGCGTTGGACGGTGGGCGAGATGCTACTTTGCTGGCGACTCTTGCGTTGGCTTGCGCGCGGACGGGGAACCTTGAGCGTGCGGTCGCAACGCAGAGGCTTGCGGTGTCGCGGGCGCGAATCGGCGGACCGTACGATCGCGAGGAATTCGAGTCCTCGCTGGTCGACTACTTGCTGGAATCGGGCAGCCTTCTGGGGGCTGCGCGTGTGTCGTTTGCGGGGGTTGGAACGTTTCTCAGTGAGTCCTTGGTGACCGGTTCGACCGTGGGCGCGTCGCTGGTCACGCGTAGTGAAGAGCTGTTGGTTGAGGGCGATTTTGAGGAGGCTGCTTCGCTCTTGCGGGGATGTCTGGCTGCGCGGCAGAAGGCGTTGCCGGAGGGGCATTGGCTGTTGGCTGAAACGCGGAGCCAACTCGGCGCGGCGATCGCGCGGGGTGGCGGTTTTGCTGAGGCAGAGCCGTTGCTGCTGGACG
>JAJDDU010000080.1 GCA_029260155.1 Phycisphaerae bacterium
GCGGTCGTTGCACATGATGGCAACGTTGCAGGCAATCACGAGGCCAATCGCGTTATGGACGAAACGGCCACACCAGATGAGGTAAGAACATGAAACGCCCGCACGAGTCAGCTTCACCGGGGAATGGGACACCTGCGGCTCAGCGCTCGCGCAAACGATTGATCCTCACGCTTGCGAGTGTCGCGGTGATTCTGTTCGTGGCTGAGTTCGCGATCATGGCCGTCCTCCCAATGCTCGGACTTGAGGGCTTGGCGGAGAACGCGCTCGACAGCGTTCTTCTTGCGATTCTCGCCTTACCGGCGCTTTACGCTCTGGGATTTCGCCCAGCTTCCCTGATTGAGACCAACATTCCCGGGCGACTCAGCCGCCCCGAAAAGCGAACCGCGATCCTACTGGCGGTCCAAGTCGTGATTCTCGTGGTCGTGGTCACCATCTACACGTCGCTCGTGTCAGAGAAAAACGCGGACGTACGCGTGACCAACCTAGCCGGTCGCCAGCGGACGCTGTCGCGGGGCATCGTCGAGAAGGCAATGCTAGACTCCATGGAAATCGCCCACGCACGGCTGACGGGGCGCCAAGCGCAAAAGACAGACGATCCCAAATCGGAGATCGCTCGTTTTGAACGGAATCTGCGCGCTCTGGGCGAGGGCGATGACGAGTTGAAGATTCCCCCATGCGAATCGAACGAGGTCGTGCAGCAACTCGCAGTCGTCAAAAAGTTTTGGCCGCCGCTTCGCGCGCTTGCCGAGGCTACATCCCGCCCTCACTCGATCGACGAGGCCCATGCCTACTTCCGAGAGCTTCGCGAGGCCGAACGCCGCGTCCACAATGAAATGGACAAGGCCGTCGCGCTCCTGGAGATCCACTATGTCGCGCGTGCGGAGTTAATACGCGTGATGCTCGGTCTGACGATTGTGATTGCGGCGGTAACTGCCACGCTGCTGGCGGTCACCGTTTTCCAGATGATGCGACGGCGAAAACAGCTTGAAGTAGACCTCGCCGAGCGGGAGGCCAGAATCCGCGCCATCGTTGATAACGCCGCTGAGGGTGTCATCACGATTGACGAGGAAGGGATCATCGAGACGTGCAACATGGCCGGCGAGCGAATGTTCGGCTATCTGGCGGACGAGGTCATCGGCAAGAGCGTCAACATATTGATGCCGTCGCCTTACGCCAAAGCGCACGACGGGTACATCGCAGACTATATTCGCACAGGTGAGGCGAAGGTAATCGGTAGCGGCCGCGAGACCGTCGGGAAGCGGAAGGATGGCGTTACTTTTCCGATGGACATTGCGATCAGCGAGGTGTGCATCGGCGGTGGACGCGTGTTCACGGGGATCATTCGGGACATCACCGCGCGCAAGCAAGCGGAGGAGGAAAACCAGAGGCAAAGCGCGGTTTTGAACGCAATCAACAGGGTGTTTCGAGAGGCGTTGGCGTGCGAGACCGAAGAGGAGTTGGGCAAGACCTGTCTCACCGTGGCCGAGCAACTGACCGGCAGCAAGTTCGGGTTCCTAGGAGAGCTGAACCCGGCGGGCCTCATGGAGACCATCGCCATCAGCAACCCCGGCTGGGATGCCTGCAAGGTGGCTGTCTCAGATGCCAGGAGATTCACCGAGTTAATGCCCGTCCGAGGAATCGACCGATCGACGATGCGGGACGGGGAGTCCCGCATCGTCAACGCGGACGATATGGCGACCCATCCGGACCGGGTCGGCATACCCGAGGGTCATCCCGAGGTCACGGCGTTCCTGGGGGTCCCCCTGAAACACGAGGGGAAGACCATCGGTATGATCGGCCTGGGCAACAAGGAAGGAGGATACGCTACCGCGGATCAGGAATCCGTGGAACATCTCGCCGTGGCCGTCGTGGAAGCATTGCATCGCACGCGGGTGGAGCAGCGGCTGAGATTACATGGTGCCGCGCTGGAAGCCGCCGCGAACGCCGTCGAAATCACCGAACGTAACGGAGACATCGTCTGGACCAATCCGGCCTTCACCCACTTGACAGGCTACACCGCCGAGGAAGTGATCGGTCGCAATCCACGGTTCCTCAAGAGCGACCGCCACGACCAGGCGTTCTATCGCAATCTGTGGGAGACGATTTCGTCCGGTCGCGTCTGGCGGGGTGAGGTGTGCAACCGCCGCAAGGACGGCAGTCTTTTCGACGACTACAAAACCATCACTCCGGTTTCAAACGGCCGAGGCGAGATCACACATTTTGTTGCTGTCAACGTGGACGTTACCGAGCGCAAGCAGGCCGAGGCGAAGTTCCGGGCACTCCTGGAGACAGCACCGGATGCCATGGTCATTGTCGACGCAAAGGGTGAAATCGTACTGGTCAACGCTCAAACGGAAAAAGTGTTCGGTTACGCTCGGGATGAACTGCTCGGACAGGCCGTGGAGATTCTCATCCCCGAGCGCTTCCAAAGCGAGCATCCAGCACATCGTACAGACTACTTTGCGAATCCTGATGCGCGCCCCATGGGTGCGGGTCTCAGCCTGACCGCGCGGCGCAAGGACGGCAGTCTTTTCGACGACTACAAAACCATCACTCCGGTTTCAAACGGCCGAGGCGAGATCACACATTTTGTTGCTGTCAACGTGGACGTTACCGAGCG
>JAJDDU010000009.1 GCA_029260155.1 Phycisphaerae bacterium
TGAAAACACGCGAAAGCAACGGGGCAGGTCGTGACTACACAGCCTCCGGCGCGCCAACACCCCACGCACACCTCACAAGATGCGATTCGAACCGCAAAGAAATCCAAATACGGTCAGAACTGTTCAACTTGGGCTAGCTTCCGTTCGGCTTCGCGCAACTCAGCCGTCTTGCGCTCAAGTCGCAATCGACGGATTCGCATCCGCAGCGCTTCAATCTCAGCGTCAATCTGTTCTGGTGTTTGGTTTTGCATGCGGGGAAGTATCGCCGCACGCAATGCGAGAATGGTTGCGCGAAGGTTGCGCGAAGGTTGATTAAGAGGAGATTTCCAGCCTGTAGCCGATGCCCCGGACCGACTGAATGGCGACGCCTGCACTCGCCGCCTTGAATGCTCCGCGTATGCGTGCAACGGCGGTCTTTACTTCCGGTGGCACCTCGCGGATACACTCGATAGTCTCCACGAGGTCGTTCGGCTTGATTGTCTTCAAGAGTTCGACGTAGGCCACGACTTCACCGAACGATTCATTCAGCCGACACAGAACGTCGAATTCGGAATTCGCATTGATAGAAAGTGCATTGTCGCACCAGTAGGCCTTCCGCTCCGCCGCCTCGACGCGAAGTCCATCGGCCCGCGATGTTTCGCCACCCGATACGTCCGTTCTTTCGTCCGGCGTTTCGCCGCACAATCGCTCGAACAGTTCAACGGCCCGCATGAATTCCACCCATACGTCATCCTGAATGCCAGGAATGCCGTCCGCGTCATCTTGCGCAGTGACGCGATGGGATATCGCGTCGGCTTCACCCCACAACGTGTTTAGCGCTGCATCTTGTTCGAGTGTAAGCCCGTGTGCTTGAACAAAGTGCTTTGGGGGGCGATATTCGGGGTCGCCGCGCATCCCGAAGTTCTCTTGCAGGGCGGCCAACAGTTCGCGTACCCTCTGCTCGCAAACCACGATCCCAAATCGACGGGGCATCGTCGGGTCCGACCGATAGGGTGTTACATCGCTCGCGGGGTATGCGAATGCCGTCAACGCATCTCGCACGTTGCGGGCAGCCGCTAAGACTGCCGGTGTGTTGGGCGGAACCACGCGGATGCGGCTTGAATTCGCAGCGACTCCGGATGCCTCGACGTAGTAGAACTTCGGTAGTTTTTCTTCCGACAAACTTGGCCTACTTTCCGGGTCGCTCCCCGCTCCCCGCTCGCACCACTCGACATTCCGCAGAACGGTCGACAACGCGTCCATCGCGGTTTTGTATACATCCGGCGTTGGGGGCGCGATGATGATTCCACTCACAGCACACCATGCGTCCTTAGAATCGAATCCGTCGATGCGTCCGCCGTGCGCTGCGATAGCGGATTGAAGTGCGTCCAGCTTCGCCCGCAGTCCATTGCATCGCTGGCGAAGCTCCTGCACCGATAGAATTCTCTGCTCAGCGTCGATAGGTTGCCCGCTTGGCCCGCGACGGACAACCCCTCGGTCGCGTATCTGCTCAATCAGCGTTATCGCAAGCGGAAGGTTGCCTGCTCCGGTCTCATACATGGCGTACCAAAGGCACCCTAAATCCCCGTGGAGTTGAACGAGTTGTTCCCGGATTGTTCCAATCGGTTCGTTTGTGCTCGCGGGTGGCATGCTTCACCGTCCTTTTGAATGGCCAGCCACGACGCGGGTGGACGGTGAAATCGTCCCGCGTCGCAGCCAGCCGCACACCCGGAAGCTATCCGAGCGTGGTCTGCATTCTACTCGCCGTCGGCCGCGTCGCCAGCAGTGTCGATTCCACTCCGGGCGTGGGGCGGAACAGATGGTGTTGTATGCCTGCGAACAAAACTCCGCGCGTAGAAAAACGACAGGATCAACATTGCGATGCCATCGCGTTGCGTCGATCTAAGGACCCCGCAGCGATTCGGTCCAATCCGGCTCCCCTGTCTGCACCGCTAGCCGCCCCAACCATCCCCAGAATACCCGCCGAGAGTGCGCTCGGTAGCGTCAGCCAAGCCTCGCGGACCGTCGCCCGCACCCGATTTGCAGTTTGCCAATGCGATGCCGTCATTCAAGCGGGCCATTGAAGCACGCTTGAAACGCCGCAAAGTCGATCAGGTCAATGTCGCCGTCGTCGTCAGAGTCCATGCGGTCGCAAGTAAGCGGTTGGGGTTCGGTCTGGACGAATGTGATGGCCAGCACGGTGATATCCAAATCCCAGTGGGCAACCAAAACCTCGCTACCGGTCACTTGGTTTACGACGTACCAGTCATGCGTCGCCCCTCCCGAGTAGTTATAGAGCGTGTCGGTGCTTGGGTCCCACATCATCGCCCTTCGACCCTGGACGTTGCCGCCGAAGTCAATAAGCTCGAAATCAGGTTCCGCGACAAGCGTCAAGCCGGATGCTCTTGCCGTAAACAACCCGTCCAATCCGCCGGTCGTGTCCAAGACATGCGCCAAGCCGATGGTTGCAATCGAAGACACCGCCAACGTTGCTTCACCCGTGTTGGGGTCGATCCTCCAGAGAGAATTGCCTTCCAGCCCGTAAACCATCCCATCATTCGGATTGTACGTCAGATCGAATGGTGCCCGCGAAAACGTCCCCAGCACAGTCGCCGCACCCGTTGTTGTGTCGATTTCAAGCCAAACGTCAAACTGCGTATCGAACCCGAGTAACCGCTCGCCATCACTGTCCCAGACGATTCCCCTCACTTGCGGATATCCGAGCGATCCTTCGTCGCCGATTGGTGTCACCGTGGGTTGGAAGTCTTCGTCAACGTCAATTCGATACACCCGGTCCGCGCCGTTGTCGGGCTCGATCGCGTAGAAGAACCCTCCTTCCGCTAGCACCGCGTGACCGCTGGCCAACACCGTTAACAATGACGTGCGTATGAAAACTGAACGGGACATTATTCACCTCGCGCAAGCCCGCGACGGCCTACGTGCGCAACGCCCGTCGGAAGATGGGCTCGCAGGTCGCGCGGGGTGGGTTGAATTGTCGCTAGATAGCTGGACTAGCGTTGCACGCTTCCAGTGTACCGATTGCGTATGTTACGATCAACGTTCGTGGTCCAGAACGGGCGACGTGTGCCGAATACTCGCCTACGGGCGTCCGGCGCCCGTTTGTTGTGGACGCACAAGGTTTCGCGCTTCGCGTCCGCGCGAGTATCGCGACACCGAAACCACCCCGCCAACAGAGCTTCAGGAAGGACCCACGGGCGGTTGACAATAGGCCGCCCAGTTGCGTCAACGGGAATGCCAACCGGTGTGTTGTCGCAAACGTCGGCATCGTCCAGCACACCGTCAACATCGGCATCCGTGAATACTGTGCATCGGCACCTCCCGCAGCCACTCGACGCCGAAGTCCTTCATTGCGGAATTGGGCTTGAAGTCCGCAATCATGCCTCCCCCTCGCTATCGCGGAATAACTGAATGTAGCTTTGATAGATGAACCTCCGGTTGCGCGTTTGTCCGGTGAACTCGCTCAGAACGCCGCAGTTTTCCATCCGTGCCACCAGCTCGTTGGCTGCCGGATATGTCGTCCCGATCAAGCCTTGAACCTGGTTCACGGAGACGATCGGGTGTTCGTAGAGGTGTTCAAGGACTCGGTGGCCGTTGCCAGCTGCGCGCCCCAGGTGCTCGGTGATGGCTCGACGATGCTCTTCGCGAAGAGTGAGGATTTGTCGAGCGGTTTCGGTGGCTTGACCGCTGACCTCAATAACGCCGCGCAGGAAGAAGACCAGCCATTCCTCCCAAGTGCCAGCATCGCGCACTGCTTGCAGATGGTCGTAGTAGGCCTGTTTGTTCCGCTTGAGGTAATAAGAGAGGTAGAGGACCGGTTTGACTAGCACCTGTTGTTCGCAAAGCAGAAAGGTGATGAGCAGCCGTCCAACGCGTCCGTTGCCATCCAGGAAAGGGTGGATCGTTTCGAATTGAGCGTGTGCCATGCCGATCTTTACCAACAACGGCAAATGCGAGTCGCCGTGCAGGAACTTTTCCAACTCTGCCAGGCATCGAGCAACCTCACTCGGAGGGGGGGGGATGAAGGTGGCCTCTCTCGGCGTGCAGCCGTCTGAGCCGATCCAGTTCTGGGTGGTGCGAAGTTCGCCCGGTGTGAGGTGCGATCCACGAACGCGATTCAGCAGCTTTTCGTGGATTTCACGAATGAGCCGCACGGAAACTGGTAGTTCTGGGAGTCTTGCTAGGCCATGGTTCATGGCGCTGACGTAGTTCACGACTTCGTCTACGTCCTGTGGTCGGTTTGGCGAGAGGATTCTCGCTTCCGCCGCCAGCACGTCCTGCAACGAGCTTTGTGTCCCTTCAATCTGGCTGGATAGCACCGCCTCCCGCCGAACGTACATGAATACGAAAAGATCCGGATTTGGCAGGGTCAGGACCGATCCATCGAGACGCCCAAGGGCCCGATCAGCCTGAGAAAGCAGTACCTGTATTTCCTCGGTGATTTGGACAGGGGGATCGGGGGGCAGCGGCGCCGGCATAAACGCCCGATAGCTTTTTGGCTGCCTGATGTATCGGCCTGCCCGAGTCGAGGTTTCGGGGTGGTTCTCGGAATGTTCCATGGACAACCGTCACTTTCACATGGGCGTTTAGTAAGCCCATGGTAAAGGGTGTGATTACTATGGGCAAGCGGCAGAGCCAAATGAAAGGCAGCGTTTCCTAGCAGCGACGACCTTTCTCGGTCATGATTCATGTAGGTTCGACCGCCCTTCCGTCGCGCTAAGACGCTCAACAGCTCCTGCCACAGTCCGCACCATCGCCAGGATGCCCGCACGGACGGCGTTCGGCAGGTCCGGCCACGCCACAACGACGGCAGCGAGATCGGGGTCGTTTTCGGTCGAAGTGCGGGGGTTACTGCGTAGGTCGGTTTCGGCGTCGTCGTAAACCGTTGGCGTTTCGGGGGTTGTGGAATCGGGAATCGGATTTCTAATCCGAAAGTCGTGGGTTCGAGTCCCGCCCGGCGCGTTGTCGCGACATGGCGTCCGTCGCGTGATCGCCGCGAGCCACCGCACACACTATCAAGTTGTCAGACTTCGACTCGTTTGTTGACAGGGTCTTGGGAATGCTTGGGAGCAACAGCTGTCAGGGCCTTGCTCTTCGATCGCGAAACACGCCGGATAGAGTTTTCGGGATGGGCGGCCGCGGTGCGTCAGGTTGCCTTGCGCTCAAGATCCTCCCACCGGGAATAGAGTGTCGCCACCTGCTTTCGCGCCGATTCCAGTTCCTCCCAGCGTTTCTGGGCTTCGACATGGTCGCCGCCCACCGTGGGATCTTCCGCGGCTCTTGCGCAGTCTTGGACGTGTCTTTCGGCTTCGAGGATCGTCGATTCCATATCCCGAAGCTCCGTTTTTTCGCTCGCGGTCAGCCCTCCGTCAGGGACTCTTCGCTTGGCCTTCTTTGATTTGGTGCGACCGGAACCGCCTTCTTTTCCGCGAGCGGCCCGAGCCTGCGCAGCTTGCCATTGAGCACAATCGGCATGCCGACCGACGTGGCCCGAGCCGTCCAACCCCAGGATCTCTGTGCAAACGCGATCCAGCATGAAGCGATCATGCGTCACCAGCACAATCGCCCCGGCGAAGTCGGTCAGGCTACCCTCGAGCACGTCGAGAGATGTAATGTCCAGATCGTTGGTCGGCTCATCCAAAACAAGAATGTCGGCTGGCTGCAACATCAAACGAGCGATCAAGACGCGCGCCTGCTCTCCGCCCGAGAGCTCTTTCACCGGCATATCAAGCTGACTCTTGACAAAGAGAAACTGCTTTGACCAGGCGGTGATGTGTATTTTCCGGTCACGAAAGTCCACGGTGTCATTGTTGCCGGCGAGCGCCCACCGGAGCGTTACATCTTGCGGCAGTTCTTCACGCTTCTGATCGAACACGACGATTCGCAAGTCGTCAGCCAACTTGAGCGAGCCTTCATCGGGCGGCAAATCGCCGGTCAGAACGCGAATCAACGTCGTTTTGCCGCTCCCATTGGCACCCAGCAATCCCACGCGCACACCGGGAGACAACAAGAGCGAAACATCTTCGAAGAGCAGCTTCCCTCCCAGTGTTTTGGACAGCCCCTTGGCTTCCAGCAGTTTCTTCGACTTGCGACCCGTGCCGTCGAAGTCGATACCCGCCGCCGTCGTTTGTGCATTGCGCTGCGAAAGGTCGTGAAGCTCATCCTTGAGCCGATAGGCTTCCTCGACACGCGACTTCGATTTGGTTCGCTGCGCTTTGGAGTTCGACTTCAGGAACGCGACCTCACGCCTGACGATGTTTGCCAGCGTCGTTTGCTGCGCCTGCTGAGCTTCCAGGAAATCCGCTCGCTTCTCCAGAAACATGCTGTAGCTACCGCCCACACTGAAGTACCCATCCGGGTAGACGGGATTCAACTCTACGACGCGATTCGTTACATGCTCGAGGAAATACCGATCGTGGCTTACCGCGACAAATGAGAACGACACGCCGAGCAGCATCTTCTCAAGCCACTGAATCCCCTCGAGGTCGAGGTGATTCGTCGGCTCGTCGATGAGAAGCAGATCCGGTTGTTGAACAATCTCCCGCGCCAGCGCCAGCCGCTTGCGCCAACCGCCAGACAACTGCTCCACCTTGCCATCGGGATGCTCAAAGCCGAATCTGCTCAGGATAATAGCCACCTGCGTGTCACGCTCGTACGGCTCCATGGGATGATCAGCCAGCGCGTCGTTCAGCACTGACGCGACGGTGGCCCCGTCTGGAAACCGATCCTCCTGTGGCAGAAAACAGATGCGCGCCGACCGGCGACGATTCACCTCGCCACTGTCAGCCTGCTCCAAACCAGCCAGCATTTTCAAGAACGTGGTCTTGCCGACGCCGTTCGGACCGAGGAACCCCACCCGCTCATCGTCAGCGAAACTGATGGAGAGATTATCAAAAAGCGTGCGGGTCCCATAGTGCTTCGAGACCGCGTTGCATGTCGCCAGTATACCCATCGTCCCCCCGTCAATCGCAGCAACCCGGTACGGTGTTTCACTTCGGGCGGCGATTGTCCGCAACTCACCGGTGGCGGTCAAGGACAGCCAAAACGCGGAAACTTGACCGTGCCCTGCACATTGGTTACCAGCGGACCGTTGGTATCCCACAAATGCACAACGCGGAACGGCTGTGAACCATGAACCTTGAGCGGCGGAAAGAGCAGTGGAATGCGTTGGAACACAATGTGTACGACGTGGTTGTCATCGGCGGTGGAATCAATGGCGTGTGCGCCTACCACCACCTGTGCAAGCAGGGATTTTCCGTGCTCCTCGTCGACAAGGGGGACTTTGCCGGCGCGACGAGCCAAGCGTCAGCCATGATGATTTGGGGCGGCTTGCTGTATCTTCGCAACTGGGATCTTCTTACCGTACGACGCCTTTGCACGTCGCGCGACCGGATGCAACGCGAGATGGGTGACTGGATCAAACCACGGCGTTTTCGCTACATCCCTGTTCACAGCCGCCGCTCGGCGCTCGCGCATGCGGCCCTTTACATCTACTGGCTGCTCGGTGGTTGCAGGCTTCGCCGGCCACGGCGCGAATCCGAATTCTCTGAACGCCCCTTCCTGATCCAACGGGGCTATGATCCGTCAATCACGTACGAAGAGGCCTTCGTCGAACCCTCGGACGCTCGTTTCGTGCTGCATTGGCTGCTCACTTTTCAAAACGGCGTTCAGACAGCGCTCAACTACTGCGCGCTTGAGGGTGGCGCCTTCGATCGCGCGAAACGCGAATGGCGACTGGACATGAATGACTCGCGGATCGGCAAACAAGGCTGCGTCCGTGCAAGGTGGGTGATCAACGCTGCCGGCGTCTGGACCGATGGCATCAACGATCGATTCGGCTTGGAGACGCCGTTTAGGCACGTGTTGAGCAAGGGCGTCTTCATCGCGTTGAAGCGTGATCCACGCCATCAGCTGCCGTTGCTATTCGAAACGTGGGACAAGCGTGACGGAATGTCGCTCATCCCGTGGGGGCCGGTGTCGCTGTGGGGCCCCACCGAAACCGATACTCACTCCGTGGAGCAAGGGTACGCGGTTCAACCGGAGGACGTTCAAACGCTGCTCGGAGAACTGAATCGCCACCTAGCCAATCCCGCCGGCCCGGAGGACATTGTCTCGCTTCGCTGCGGCATTCGGCCACTCGCAGTTGGCCGATCGCACGATAACGGATGCAACTCGCTAAGCCTGTCGCGAAGGCACCGCATCCACCGTGATGCGCACACTCCCTGGATCAGTGTCTACGGCGGAAAGCTCACCAACTGCGTCCCACTTGCCAGGGAACTTGTGGGTCTCCTGGCGCAATCCGTCGCGCCCGAGCACGCGGCTACATTCACGCCAAGAGGCGACATGCCTGATCCTCGCTGGGACTCCTTCCCCCATCTGCGGGATCCGATACCTACCGCCCGCTGGTGTGTGGATCGGGAGATGTGCTGGACGCTCGAAGACTACCTCCGGCGCCGCACAAACGTCTCGCAGTGGGTCGCCAGAGGTGGCCTCGGCAGGCACGATGAGCACTTGCCTCACGTCATCCGACTGGCCAAATGCTTTTCCGGCGACGACGATGATGTCGCCCACAAGGTCGTCACGGACTATCGCAGGAAGATCACCGATACGTTTGATCGGGTTCTCGCGAGTTGTTGAGGAGGTCCCCCGCGATGTCAGACAGCAAGCCCTCGCTACCGCACATACTCGGCGGACCGAAAGCCGTCACCATCGACGGCACCGAAGCCAACCGCTGGCCGATCATCACCGAAGAAGACCAAGCCGCCGTATTGGAGGTTTTGCGGGACGGCGATCTGTCACTCCATCCGGTCACCCGCCAACTTGAAGATGACTATCGCAACTACTTCGACGTGCGTCATGCGATTGCGCACTGCAACGGAACCGCCGCGTTGCTGGCCGCTTTCTTTGCACTGGATTTGCAACCCGGCGACGAAGTGCTCGTCCCCTCAGCCACGTTTTGGGCCTCGGTGGTCCCCATGCTCTGGGTGGGTGCAATTCCAGTATTCTGCGAAAGCGAAACGCAGCGGATGGGCTTGGACCCGGACGACGCCGAGGCGAAAATCACGCCGCAAACACGCGCCATGGTTGTCGTCCATCTCTGGGGAATGCCCAGCAGGATGAGTGCGCTTCTCGACATTGCGCGGCGTCACAACCTCAAGGTCATTGAGGATGCATCCCACGCCCACGGTGCCACTTGGCGCGGACGCAAATGTGGAACACTTGGCGACATCTCAGTATTCAGCCTCCAAGGCAGCAAACTCGCCCCCGCGGGCGAAGGCGGAATCCTGCTCACGGACGACGACACGTACATGCAGCGTGTCGCATCGCTCGGCGACATCACGCGGATTCTCGAACTACCATCACCCGAACAGCGCTTCGCAGCCACCAGTTTCGGCATCAAGACGCGAATGGCGCCCCTCTCGGCCGCCGTCGCCCGCGTGCAGTTTCGTCACATGCCGGAGCGCAACAGACGTCGCAATGAAAACCTGCGATACCTGTCGACAGCGCTTGAGGGGATGGGGTTCAATACTTGCCTCTCACCGCCCCACGTCGAACGCGTCTACTTCGAATACATGATTCGCTACGATGACGAACGCGGCAACCCGCCCATCGAGGCGCTGATGGAAGCACTCCGCGCCGAGGGCTGTGATGCCCAGTGGCCGCGATACCCCCTGGTCCATCAGCAGCCGATTTTCACGGAAGGATGCTTCGCCAAAATCGCCGGAATCGCCGGCCGATCGAATTCCACACTGCCGGCATACACGGAAAACGCGCTGCCCAAGACCGAAGCCGCCAATCGTCAATTCCTGAAACTCCCTGCCTTTCCCAGCGCAGAACCTGATTTGCTGGATCAATACATCGCCGCATTTAAAAAAGTGCTGGCCCACGCCGATGAGATCAGCGCCGCATGGTGTCGAAGCACGTGATGCGTGTGTCGGCTTGATGCCCCGAAGATCCTCGGTGCGTACAAAAAAGCGGGCCGAAACGTCATGTTTCGGCCCGCTTGGTGTTGAGCAATAGTGGAGGAAAGCGCTACATTGCGGCGCCCGCGACGACCTTGACGATCGTCTCGATTTTCCGCTCAGCCAGCATCAGCTTGGCAGTTTTTTCGCAGCAGGTCTTGTCGTCACCAACCACGTAGGTGACTTTCTTGCCGGCCTTCTTGCAGGACTTGGCACACTTGACGGCCTTGCCCTCGGACATCATGGTCATCTTCATGTCGGCGAGTGCCTTCTCGACCTTTTCAGCCACCGCCGTCGCCTTCTCTCGCTCATTAAAGTCGACGCCGGCCAGGCGATACTTGACCTTCGTGTTGGCTTTCTTCGCGGCACCGTCGGCGGTGACGGGACACTTGAAGCTGTCTTTGCCCGCGACAAACTGAATGTGGCTCATCTCGTCGACACGGGCTTCCATTGCCGAAGCCAGCGCATTCGTTGCGGCCGCTTCATCGTCGAAGGACTTGCCTTCGACGAGGAAGGCGATCGGCGCCTTGGTGTCTTCCGCCTTTGCTGATGCCGACTTGTGACACTGTGTCTCGTAGTCGCCGACACGGTAGGTCATTGCGGGCAACGAGGCGAGCACCGTCTTTGCGCCCTTGGAACCGCATTTGCTGCCGCAGCCCTTTTTGGAACTTGCGAGTTTACCCTTCTTCGAGTGACAGGGCATATCCGCGACGGTCTTGGCATCTTTGTCGCCCTTGGAACCGCACTTGCTCGCGCATCCCTTCTTGGACGCCGCGAGTTTGGCCTCCTTGGCCGACTTGCCGCAGCAGCCCTTCTTGGCGACTTCCTTCGCATCGGCCGCGACCGTCTTGGCCGCCTTGCCACAGCAGCCCTTCTTGGCGCCGGCTTTCGCATCAGCCTTGACTGTGGTGGTCTTGTCCCCGGACTTTCCACACTTTGGACCCGCGTATACCGACAGTGAGCACGCTAACGCCAGCACGCACGACAGACTCAAACAACGCTTTACGTTCATCTGATCACAAACTCCTATACCGATTGAGGCTCGTCCATAAAAAACAACCCGACCCAAGGTCACGTATCATATCAGATTCGCAACGCCGAATCCACGAAGGGGTGGCGCATGAGCTACGCAAACCGCAATAACCCCGATGCGAGGCCATTTTCCTGCATGTAAGTAGTTGTATTGTCGGTTTTTGCGAGTTCGGTTGCCCGCAAAAATGAGATCGGCCGTGCATCGCCCAGACGATGCACGGCCGTGAGGGGTTTATGAATAAGGCGGACGATCACCAAATCAGTCGCTACGGTTTGAATCCGTAGATGACGTAGGCTTCGCCGGCGTTCTTGACGCCGTTGCCCGTCGCGTCGACGCGCGTGTCAGCCAGAATCGACCCTAGGATGAAGTCGTCCTTGCCGTCGTTGTCGATGTCGCCGATACCAGCCAGCCCACGACCGCGGCCGAAGCGTCCGGCCTTAAAAACGTTGCCGCCTTGGGTTGCGTCCTCGGCGTTGCCACCGCCGAGGTAGTCACCCTTGAGCGCGCCGCCCGAGCGGTCACCGCGACGCCCGGCGAAAATCGCGCCCTTCAAGGAGTCCTTGCCGAGATCGGCGATGTCAATCGTGCCGCCGGGTGCGTTGCTGAGATCATTCGATCCAAGGATCAGGTAAACCAAACCGGCGTTGATCAAGTCGTCGTTCGGGTCGTTGTTCGGGCCCGTCGCGCCCGAGCCGTCAGGGCGACCCTGCGGGCCGCTGACATCGTCTTTCTTTCCGTCGTGGTTGAGATCCAACCCGACGCTGGCGGTCAAGAGCATGTCCGAGGTGTCAAATGGGTCGGGGTCGAAGACCGGCCACGCGTTGGGTGCCGAGACGAGCAAGTCGTTGCGCCCGTCGCCGTCAACGTCGCCGGCGTTGGCGACATTGAATCCGAACTGTCCGGCCGGGTGCATGCCTCGGATGCGGGCGGCTTCGCCGCGGCCGATGAGTTCGTTCACCGTGGCCCCGTCGAGCGGCGTATTGGCGAGGTTTCCGCCGAAGATGATGATGGCCTCGCCGTTGCTGCTCTGATCATCCTGGATGCCCGGCGCTCCCACGACGATGTCGGGGACGCCGTCACCGTTGAAATCGAAGTCCCAGGCGATGTCGCTTCCGAACATGCTCGGAACACCGTTTTGCGGTGAGCCGGTGATGAACGCCCCATCCAGGCGGATGGGGTCGTCGAAGCCGAGCGTCAGCTTTTCGAGCACGAAGTCGCCCTCAAGCAGGAAGTTGCGCCGGTAGACGAGGTACAAAGCGCCGTTGTCGCCTCCGGCGCTTGGAGCGCCGATGGCAAGGTCGTCACGCGAGTCGAGGTTTATGTCGGGAATGCCCGCGAGCACTTCGATGTTCTCGTCCTCCCGGCCCACAATCGTTACGCCTGCCCTGGGAGTTTCGATGGCGAATTCATCGGTGACACGACGTGGCGGGCGGGCCACCTCCTCGTTCCCTCCGTCGAAGTCCCATATCTGCATGAACGCCGGATTCGGCTGACCGGCGTAACTGAAGCCATCGACGAGGTATTGGTGCGGCTTGGGCGGCACGTTGCCGGAAGGTGCCGGCTCCCAGTAGGGCTGGTGGTGGAACATGTACGCCACGCCCGAATTGGGCACCGCACCGCAGAGGGCAAAACCGCCATCGCACCCGAAAACTCCAAGCTGGCACCCGCTGCCGTCTTGACATTGTTCTTGCAAGCTCGGAGCGGTGATTAGTGCGGGCGTTTCCCCGACCGAGCCGGTGCGCGTCGGAGCGCTCGCCACCACGAAGAAACTTCCCGAAGACGTTCCGTTGCTGATAGCGATCGACGTGCCGAAACGGTCGCTGTCGTCTTTCCCGATCACGCGGGCTCCGAACGGCGAAAGCGGCAGGTTGGGAACAAACTGACGTTGGTCGTCTTCGGTGATTTCATCGTTGTAAATCTGGTCTGGGTAAAACCCTGAGCCGACCTGGTATCCAATCTCGCCGCCGCTGCAGACGTTGGGCGTCGGCATATCGACCGGACAATTGCTTTGGGGCAGCATGTTCGCACAGTCGCAAGATGCATTGGCCGCCGTTGGATCCTCCAGGAGGAAGAACGGGACAGAAGCCAACGCGAGCGGGCACTCCGCCGACGCGGGCTCTGGACCGGCGGTCGTCGGAGGATTCGCCCACGCCTGGTCGTTGGCTGGGCAAAGCGCCGGGAACCCACATTCCTGTATCAGCGCGCCGAATACGCGACTTACGTCGGTCAACTGGTACGCGAATCCATGGTTCGGCTCGATCCAGGTCTCGCCGAATTCGTCCTCACCGCGGACGCAGCCGGCGCACTCGCCAAGATCAATCGGATCGGCGGTCAGATCGCCCTGCTCACCCTCGTCGTACTCCAGGATGTCTACGTACCAGCCATGCACGTCTGGAATCCCGCCGTTTTCGGGCAACGTGAACGCAGCACCGGAGCTATCGAAGCACGGGCTTTGCCCGATGCCACCGATCGGCAGTGGGCTGTTTTCCGGTTCGGGGACCGGCATGTCATCGCCGAACAGTCGCCTCTGCTCAAACCACTGACCGACCAGATCGAGCGGAATGCGTGCACCATGAGTGAATGCACCAAGCCCGCTCGTCTTGCTGCTGACCATGACAATTCCACCGCTTGAGAACTGGTTTCGCTTGTCGAGAATGCCTCCACCCCCTGAACTCTGCGCGAATGGCACGCCGAAGATCAGCTCACTGATACCATCACCGTCCACGTCGGGGGCGACCACGACGGCCGACAGGCCGTCGGTGTCATCGCTGGGCTGGCCGTTGGTGTCCAGGGCGTCGATCCCGCGAAAGACCACGCCCGGAAGCTGCGGAGAACTTGTCGCGTTCAGGCTCCGCCTGCCCGTGCGGCGGTTCGAGGATCCGGCGACCAAGTACCCTTCGCCGACGCCGACGCCCGACGGGTTTACAAACTGCGGCTTGCCGTAGCGGGACACGACGACGAAATCGTCAACGCCGTCGCCGGTGAAGTCTTCGCCGCCCGCAAAATCGGAACCGGCGTTGTCCTCCACGTTGACACCCTCAAGGATCAACCCCGGCAGCGACTGCGCGGGCGCGCCGGCCGGCGGATCGATGCTGCCGACCCAGAAAACCTGGGGTAGCGTCGAACGGCGAATCCTGCCGGACGCGTACTTCCACTGAGTCGTGTTCAGCCCGTCAGAGGCCATCACGCCTATTGCGTAGGACACATTCTTGTCCAGCGTGGCGACGTCGAACTGAACCGTCGTGGTGAACGAGAAGAAATTCTGAGTGAGGAACACCTCATCGCCAGCGGCATCGGGGTCAAATTGCCCGTCGCGGTCGATGAATACTCGCACCTGATCGTTCGGCCCGTCGCCAGCGTCGATGTCAAGCGTGATGGTTACTGGCTCGCGGTCAAACACCGTCAGATTCGGAGCGATCTGGGGCGACGCGGGAATGGACACGATGTTGATTTTCGGTGGCACCGCATCGGTCGGAGCGTTGACGAACGTCGCGATCAGATTGATGTTTGTCGTAACGCGAACCTGAATGATCGTCGACGTCACCGTGCCCGAAATAATCAGCTCAGTGTCGCCCACCCACTTGTCGAATTGCTGGTCTTCGGGAACCAGCGCCGTGATCGTGACGACCTCGTCCCGATCGTAGAAGCCGGAACCGATGCCGCCGATCACCTTGATTTCGAGCAGTTGCGATGCGCCGTTGTCATTCCCATTTTCGTTTTCGTTGGTATTCTCGTTTTCGTTTTCGTTTTCGTTGCCGTTATCGATAGCGTTGTCGTTGCCGTTTTCATTATCAATGACAGTGCCGGGATCGGGGTCCGTCCCGCTGTCCACCGGTTCGTCATCGGAAAGTGAAACGAAAACGGCGGTGACCACCACATCCTCGCCGGTCGCGACGACGATGGTGTTGCTGTCGCTCGCGCTGCCGATGAAACGGTCGAAGCGGAAGCCTTCCGCAGGTGTCGCGGTCAGGGTTGCCCGCCGACCTGATGCGTCGCACTGGACTTCCACGTCGCCCGATCCCTGTACGATCACTTCGACGAGGCAATCGTCCCCCGCGCCGGGCGTCGGCCTGGTATCGGACTGGTCGGTCTCCTCTTGCGTGCTGAGGTCCGTCGGAACGGGGCATCCGGCAATCAAGGCCAGCGCGCACGTCAGGCTGCTAATGGATAGAAAACAAACAATCCGGGTTTTCATAGGTGGGCACCTCGTATTCATGAACTGGCGTTTCGCGCCAAAAACCATCACCACCTCAGCCGCCAAACAGCAACCAAGGTCCGACGCAAGCCGGGTCCGATAAGCCACCAAGCCGCCGGACGCCCGAAGCCGACACCTAATAACCAAGCTGCCCGCTCAGATTCTTGGTGTCGCCCCTTCTGTCACCTTATCCAGCCCCAAGCGCATTATCAACTGCGCAATAATACGGGCGAACAAGTGTCCAAATAAGCCGTCAAGATCAGAAAACCGACCACGGAACCCGGCCGGCGTCGCCTCAGGGAGCGGCTGCATCCCAAAAAGCGCGGCGATTCTCCCGTTGACGGGAGGGGGTGGATCGTCCATCGCCCGTACAGGCTGGAGCCCTGCCGGTGCCAGTGGACGACCGTTTCGGGTCGCGATGGGGAGCAGGCGTCGCCGACTCGGCCGATTGCGGGACAGCCCGAACTCCGAGATTAGCTGCTCGTCGCTTGTCTGGAACAGGTCAACTCTGTTAACATATAACCTGATGCTCAAGGCGGACTTATCGACATTGGAGATGTGAGCTGTGCTAATTCAGAGACAGAATTCATCGCGCGCGCCGGCGTGCCTGGCCTTGCTTCTGAGCGTGGTCGCTGTCGCGCGAGGGGGAGACCCGCGCGAGATCACGATCGACCCGATCGACGACGGAGCCAATCTTATGGTGGCGCCCAAACTCATGACCGGTGATGGGGATTCTGCGGCCCCGCTTGGTCTGGCGGCGGGCGTTGCGTTCTTCACGGACGCGGTGGCGTTCGATGCCGCGCTGGCTGCTGCCCACCAGGAGCTTGCGGGAACAGAGGACTTCGAAGAGGCAGTGCTGGCGGATAGCGTCATGCCTACGTGTGACCCGCTCACAGCGAGCTGCAACGACGGCATCTTCTCTGCCGGTGATATCCTGACAGGCGTGGCCTTCCGGTCCAACATCGCGGGTCCTGGAATGAACGACGCGATAGGACACGATTTGGCTGCGGCGAGGTGGCCCTTCGTTTCCAACAAGGCCGTTGGAC
>JAJDDU010000081.1 GCA_029260155.1 Phycisphaerae bacterium
GTATTCTCGATCAGTTGCACGACGCCATCGAGGTCGAGTGCCTGGTGTCGGATATTCCGGGGACGCTGCATCCGTCCGTCGCGCACCTGGGCATCGGCGACGCGCTGCTGGTCAAAGACTTGGAGCTGCCGTCGGGCGTGACCTCTGTCACCGATGGCGAAGACAAGATTGCGTTGGTCCACATCCTCGCGACCAAGAAGGCGGACGCCGAGGAATCGGAAGAGGAAGTCGAGGGCGGAACGAACGAGCCGGAACGCATCGGTAGAGTCGCGCCACCCGAGGACGAGAAGACCAAGGACTCAAAGTAATTGCGGCCTGTTGAATCGTGAAGATCGTGGTTGGCCTTGGAAACCCCGGAACGAAGTACGCGGGGACGCGACACAATATGGGCTTTTCCGTGATCGATGTGCTTGCCCGGCGTTGGAACTTCGATCTGTCGCGTGAGAAGTTTCACGCGTGGTTTGGAGACGGGCAGATCGCCGGCGATCGGGTTGTTCTGTTGAAGCCCACGACGTTCATGAACCGTAGCGGTGACGCGGTGCTGGCGGCCGGACGGTTCTATCGGCTTGAGAAAGAAGATCTGTGTGTGGCTTACGACGACTGGGCGTTGCCTCTGGGGTGTATCCGAATGCGTGCGGACGGCTCTGCGGGAAGTCACAACGGGATGCAACACGTGATTGACCGAGTGGGTTTTTCGGATTTCGCCCGTTTGCGTGTGGGGATAGGCGATCCGCTTGGCAATCAGGTAAACTTTGTGCTGACACGGTTTTCGGGGCAGGAGCTGTCCGATGCGGATCGGGCGATGTCCGACGCTGCCGATGCCGTCGAGAGTTGGATAGAACACGGCCCGGTGACGACCATGAATCGTTTCAACAAGCGAGGCCGGGGCGGACATGACGCGGGAGACCGCGACTGATGGAATGTAAGGGTTCGACACGCTGTGGAGGTATGGACCGTTGAAACAATATGAAGGAATGTTCATCTTCGACCCGACGTTTGCGAGCGATTTCAAGAACGTCGAAGACGAAGTAGGCCGCATCATGACGAGGGCCGATGGCGAGATCATCGTCAATCGCAAGTGGGACGAGCGTAAGCTCGCCTACGATATCGGTAAGCGCAAGCGAGGCTGCTACGTGCTGACCTACTTCAAGGCAGATCCGGAGCGTATCGCCGCCCTCGAGCGGGATTGTGGTCTGTCGGACCACATTCTGCGCGTGATGGTATTGCGCGCTGACGACATGTCCCGTGAGCGTATGGAGGCCATGTACCCGCAGCAGGCATCAGCCACTCCTCCGGCGGGCGAAGGCGCCAGCAAGCCTGCCCCCGCCCCCGTCGCAGTCGCGGATTCCGCCCCGACGGAAGCAGCCGTCGCGAAGACGGAAGCTGCTGTGGTTGCGCCTGCTGAAGGCGAAGGCGTGGATAAGGCGGCGGATGCGGATGCCGGCCCTGACGTTGAAGCGAGCGCGTGACCTGCGGAAACCCAAGAACGGAGTGGAACAATGGCCAACTTCAACCGCGTAATTCTCGCCGGCAATCTGACGCGCGATCCGGAGCTGTCGTATACGCCATCGAACGCTGCCATTTGCAAGTTCGGCTTGGCTGTCAACCGGAAGTGGTTCTCCAAGGCCGAGAATACGACGCGTGAGGAGACCATGTTCATTGACTGCGTCGCGTGGGCCAAGTCCGGCGAACTCATTAACCAATACTGCCGCAAGGGAAAGCCCATCCTCGTGGAGGGCAGGCTGAACTACGAGACATGGACGAGCAGCGAAGGGCAAAAACGCAGTCGCCATTCGGTCACCGTGGACAACTTCCAGTTCCTCGGCGGGCCTGGGCAGCAGGGACAGCAAGGCGACCGACCGCCGCCTGCGGCGGATACACGGGCGAATAGCTTTGACGATGGACCGCCGCCGGTCCCTTCAACGCCCCAGCCTCCGTCACCGGACGATGTTCCTTTCTAGGAACTGCGGCCTGCGAGATTTCGCCCTGCTGAGACGTTTGTCACAGCGGCGACGGGCGGTCTAAGGTCTTGGGACGCGGCGGGAAGCGTCAATGTACGGGAGTGTGAAAAGAGCAAGCGCCATCCGAGGCGTCGAGGAACGGTGAAACAAGAAGCTCGTACGGGGAGCTTTATTGCTATACTACGGGCCGCGATGGTAGCGGCTGGCCGATCTCCGAATGGGACGGCGTCACGCAGAGGATCACGATTATGAAACTATTGCTCACCAAGGATATCTCTCACTTGGGCATCGTCGGCGACGTTGTCGACGTGTCAGCCGGCTATGCTCGTAACTACTTGCTGCCCGAGCGGCTGGCGACGCAAGCCACCACCGCGAACATGCGGGCCCTCGCCGAAGAGCGCAAGCTCGCCGAGGAGCGTCGTCGCGTCGCCCGCGAAGGCATGATGAACGCAGCCTCGCGTCTGCGCGACGTCGAGGTGACGATCGCCGCAGCCGCCAACGAAGAGGGTGTCCTTTACGGATCCGTCGGACCGCGTGAGATCGCCTCGGCGCTGCGCGACGAGGGTCACGATGTCGACGCGTCCAAGATCAGTCTCGAAGACAATATCCGACGCCTGGACAAGGTGACGGCCACCGTCCGCTTCCTTGACGACATCACCGCGGAAGTGAAGGTGTGGGTCGTTCGGTCGCAGGCGACCCCCGCGACTGAGGATGACGACGACGACAACACGTACGACGACTAGCGCCGCGCTACGCGTCGATCGATGATTGGGTGGCCCATCGCTGTGGCGGTTGGGTGGACGCGGGTTCGGCACGCATTCAAGTCCACCACCTCGGACAAGGGCTGCGACCCTCGCGTTAATGTTCCGTCGGATCATCTGTCGTGCCACGCCGGCCTGAACGCGCGCGTTGTCCGCACGGAGGCAGACCCCACATGGCTGACCACGCATCATACGGTTCGCGGCCGCACGGCGGCACTGATCGCGTCCCCCCCCATAGCCTCGATGCGGAGATGTCGCTGCTGGGGTCGATGATGCTGGACCGTGAGGCCATCAGCAGCGTGCTGCCCATCATTGGCCGCGAAGAAGGCCGGTGGTTCTATCGCCCCGATCACGAGCAGATCTTCTGTGCGCTCGTCGACTTGTACGACGCCGCAAATCGCGAAATCGATCTCGTCACGCTCAGCGAAGAGTTCAGACGCAGGGATCTGCTGGAACAGATCGGCGGGAACTCTTATCTGGTGACGCTGGCTGAAAGCGTGCCCTCGGCCGCCAATGCGGAACACTACGCCCGCATCGTTCGCGACAAGGGCATGCTGCGTGACCTGATCCGTTGCGTGGACGAGATCTCCGGCGAGGCATACGGCGACCGCGAGGACGCCAGTGTGATACTCGACAAGGCGGAGCAGAAGTTCTTTTCCGTCACCGAGCGACGGATCAGCCAGCAGGCTGAGCAGATCCGTGAATTGCTCAACGTACTCTACGCCCAGGTCGAATCGGGCGACGTCGGTTACACCTCCGGCCTGCGTTCCGGATTCACTCAGCTGGATGACCTGACCAGCGGCTTTCAGCCTGGGGACTTCATCATTATTGCCGGTCGTCCGTCGATGGGTAAGACGGCGCTGGGTTTGAATATAGCAACGCACATGGCCGTCGACGATCAGCGTTCCGTCGTGTTTTTCTCGATGGAAATGAGCAACCAGCAGGTTGCCCAGCGCGTCCTGTGCAGCCGCGGCGAAATCAACGCGCACAAGTTCCGCAAACGCCAGATATCCGAAGAGCAGATTGCATACCTCGGGCATATCTGTGAGCAGTTGGCCGGCGCGCCCTTGTTCGTCGATGACACGCCCGGCATGACCATCATGGAGCTCCGCGCCAAGATCCGCCGCCTCGTCAGGCAACATGACATCAAGGCGGTGTTCGTCGACTACCTGCAACTCATGCACGTTCCGGGGATGGAGTCACGTCAGGCGGAGATCGCGACTATTAGTCGTGGGCTGAAGGGCATTGGTCGCGAGTTGAACCTCCCGATTATCGCCATGGCCCAGCTGAACCGCCAGTCCGAAGGGCGCGAAGGTCACAAACCCAGAATGAGCGATCTCCGCGAGTCCGGGGCACTTGAACAAGACGCCGACGTTATCCTGCTCTTGCATCGCGAGGAATACTACAAACCCGAGAACATCGAGGTGCAAGGCACGGCCGAGCTCATCATCGCCAAGCAGCGCAACGGGCCGACCGATATCGTCAAACTACAGTTCAACAAGCAGATCACGAGCTTCAGGAACCTGAGCTTGACGCCCGAGCCGGGCGCTTACGTCTCCACCACCGACTCCCCGTTCTGAATCCCAATCCGAGGAATCCGCTCCGTTGCCGATGGGCTTGCGTCTTTTTCCGTTGCCGCCCACGCCCGCCAAACACTACAATGCGCTGCCGGGTTTCCGAGGAGATCGCTGGGTTACAGGTGGGAATAGAGTAGATCATGCGCGGTTGGGTAGTGCTTCTTGCAACAGCGACGGCCTTTGCTGCACCCGTGGCGCACGCCCAGATCCCTCCGCTCAACGTGCATGTTGTCGCCAATTGGGATGAACACTCGCCGGCCCACATCGCAGCCGATCTCTGGGCCGACGAATTTGGGTATGCCTACGTGTGCAGTCGATTCGCGCCGTCCATCGACATCATGGATGTCTCAGATCCGGTTTATCCGAGACTGGTTACGACGTACGAAGTGGGCCCGCCCAATAATTTCGCCAACGGCAAGGATGTGAAGGTTGCGGCCGGGCTGATGTTCATCGGACTGGATGACGACGGCAACGATGGCGTCGAGATCGTCGACGTCCGCGATCCACGTGACCCCCGGTTCTTGGCGAACATCCGCATAGGCGGCTTTGCCGACGTGCACAATCTCTTTTACGACTCAGGGCTGCTCTACCTTGCCGACAGCCGTGACCCGGTCATCGCCGTCATCGATTTGCGAACGTTCGATCCAGAGAATCCGCCCGCACAGACCATCACCCAAGCCGATTGGCTGATCGAAAACGTCGGGAGTGTTTTTGTCCACGACATCACCGTGGTGGACGGCAGGCTGTACGCCGCCGCGTGGGACAGCGGGTTGTGGGTGTACGATATCAGCGAGATTGACACGGCGGGGCCGGTGTTCCTCGCCTCCGCGCCGGGGAATAACACGCATTCCGCCTGGCCGACGGCTGACAAGCGGTGGATCGTCGCGAACGAGGAGCGTACCGATGGTGGCCCGGTCAAGCTCTATGAAATGCTGGCAGCGCCGGGCAGTTTCACGCTTGAGCTGCGCGACACGTTTTCGATTCCGGTCAGCGATGCGCCGGCGTCGCACAATGTGTATGTTGTCGGGTATCGAGCATACTGCGCATGGTACAATCGTGGGTTGATGGCGTTTGACATCGATCCGATCGAAAAACGACTCACTCTGGTTGCCCACTTCGACACTTCCGTGACCGCGACAACGTTTCACGGAGCGTGGGGTGTGTTTCCGTTCTTCGGTAGGGACAAGGTCATGGTCAGTGACAAGGAAACGCAGTTTTGGATCTTCGATGTGCGTGTCCCCGCTTCGGGCGACTTCAACGGCGACGCCGATGTCGACCTAGATGACTTCGCCGCTCGTCCGCCGTGTCGGACCGCCCCGAATGCACATTACACTGACCCAGCTTGCGAGGTTTTCGATTTCGACAATGACTTCGATGTCGATTTCGCCGACTACGCTGCCATGCAGCGCCTTAGCACCGGTCCCCGATAGCCACCGTTTGCGGAACTGGCCCGACGTCGATGCGATTTCTTTTTCTTCGGGCTCGGTTGATTCCTCGTCTGCGCGGCTTTCGAGTTTTTCCGAACGGCCGGTGAGGTCTTTGTTCTCCTCGACGATGGACGTTAGCTTGTGGCGCAAGTCCGCCAGTTGAATTCGTGCGGGTTCTCCGGGGCATCGGTATTTGACGGATGGCGAGTGAAACCAGCGAACGCTGCCTCGCTGTGCGAAGCGGCATCGCCCGCTGCAGTACTCTCTCAAGCGAAAATGGGTGGGACTCGTCGTTTGAACAGAGGCATCGGTGTCAGATTGCCCGCACACGTTTGAAACCTGGTAAGGACGCGGTAGAATCGCAGCCGTCGGGCCGGCGAATGGGCTATCCAGCTTCCGACGTTTCCTGAACTCTGGAGCAGAACATTGTACAGAAGTTTGTGTTGTGGGCTCGCTGTGATGTCGAGCACGCTGGTTGCGGCAGCTCAGGGTACGAACGAATCAAGTTATCACGACGCTTCATCGCTGGCGAGTGTTTTGCGGAAGCTGGCTGCGGACCACAGCGACGCGTGCACGTTGTCGACGTTTGGTACGAGCCGGCAGGGACGTGCGCTGTGGTTGCTGGAGCTCGGGCGCGGCGAGGATCGAGATCAGCGTACTGCCTTGGCGATCGTCGGCGGCATCGACGGGGGTTTTCCTGTCGGCTCGGCGGTGGCATTGCGCGTCGCTACGGGCTTGTTATTGGCAGCTCCCGGTGAGCCCGGACACAAGCTGCTGAGCGAACACATTGTCTACGTTCTGCCGCGCGTCAATCCCGATGCCATCGAGTCGTACTTCGCCACACCGCGCGACGAGCAGCGCTTAGCGCTTCGGCCGACGGACGATGATCGCGACGGCGCCATCGACGAAGACGGCCCCGAGGATCTTAATGGCGACGGCGTAATCACCGTGATGCGCGTCAATATGGAGGGCCGCCGGATCGGCGATCTGCAAGCCACGCACCTGCCCGACCCGGAGGAACCTCGCCTGCTCAAGCCGGCCGACCGCGCCAAAGGTGAAGTGCCGATCTACGCCGTACTCTCAGAAGGAATCGACAATGACGGCGACAAAGTCTGGAACGAAGACGCGCTCGGCGGCGTGGATCTCAACGCCAACTTCGCACACGGTTACGAGGAACACAATCCCGGCTCGGGGCCCCATCAAGTGTCTGAGCCGGAATCGCGGGCGCTGATCGACTTTTTCCTCAATCACTCGCGTATCGCGCTGGCCGTCTTTTACGGCCGGCACGATAACATCGCCACTGCACCCAAGGGTGGCAAGAGAGACGATCCCAAGAAGCCCGCAGGGCGACCGCACGGCCGGCGATTCTCACGCCCCAAACTGCTCCAAGGCTTACACACCGATGACATCGACCTGTACAAACAGGTTAGCAAGGACTACTCCGAGATCACCTCCATCGAGAAGACACCGGCCGAATCGCCCGATGGGGCGGCGTTCGCTTGGGCCTACGCGGAGTACGGCATCCCGACTTTCGCCTGCCGTGTGTGGACGCGCCCCGAGCCTGAAAAACCCAAAGATGAAGATCAAGATAGCAAGGACAAGTCAGAGACAGATAAGAACAATGAGACGCCGGACGCCGGCGCCGACAAGGGCTCACCCCGTGAAAGCGGCGAAGAGCGGCCACCCGACAAAGCCAAGCGCGGCAAGAAGAAGCGTAGGGACGAGGAAGAGTCACCCAATGTCGAGGATGTCGCTTGGCTGAAGTACAGCGATAAGAGCGGTAAGGGCGCCGGATTCATCGAGTGGTCCGCCTTTGATCACCCGCAACTCGGCGCCGTCGAGATCGGTGGATTCGTGCCCTTCTTCCGAACCACTCCAACCGCCGACGAGCTTGACGGCCTGGCCGAGCAGCAATTGGGATTCGTGGAGTACCTCGGCGAGCGTTTCCCGAATCCGCTGTTAGCACCTGTCGAAGTCACTAGATTGTCCGAAACGGTGTATGAAATCCGAACGGCGCTGCTCAACGACGGTTACTTTCCCACGGGGCTCGGCGCTGCCACAGCCAACCGTCGCGTGCGCCCGATCGTGATCACTCTTGACCTTCCGCTGGAGCGCATCGTCGGCGGCGATCGTATCGTGAAGATCTGGTCCGTCCCGGGAAGTCGCGGACGACACGAGTTGCGATGGGTCGTTCACGGCGAAGCAGACAGCGTGGTCACCGTGAAACTGACCTCCGAGAAATACGGCGACCAGTCCATCGACCTGACGCTGGCGGCGACCGAATAGCCGCTTGGCCGAATTCAAACGAAAAGGAGAACCGATCGTGGTTGATAGACAGGTCCACTGCTCGCGGTGTTTCGTCATACTTGCGGCTGCGCTGTTCTTGGCCTTGCCGAGTTGCACTCTGGCCCAACCCCATCGCGCCGGAACTGTCGATCTTCGTTTCGACCGTTTCTACAACTACGCGGAAATGACGCAGGCTCTGAAGGATCTCGCCGCCAGCTACCCGGACCATCTCACACTCGAGTCGATCGGTCATAGCAGCGAGGGTCGCGACATGTGGATGATGACAATCAACAACGCCAAGACCGGCTCTGATCGCGACAAGCCGGCCATGTACATCGATGCCAACGTCCACGGAAACGAAGTCCAGGGTTCCGAAGTGTGCCTCTACACAATCTCATTTCTGATGAAGAACTATGGCCACATCGCCAAAATCACCGAACTTGTGGACACGCGGGCGTTTTACGTCTTGCCCAGCGTGAACCCGGACGGCCGGTCCCATTGGTTCGACAATCCGAATACGTCTTCCTCTTCGCGTACCGGCAAGAAACCAACTGACAACGACTACGACGGACTTTACGACGAAGACGGCTACGACGATCTCGACGGCGACGGCTGGATTACTTCGATGTGGCAGCCGGACCCAAACGGACGCTACCGCCGCTCAAACAAAGATCCGCGCATCTTCAAACGCGTGCCGCGCAATGAGAAGGGCGACTACACGCGGCTGGGTTCTGAGGGGATCGACAATGACGGTGACGGGCGTATCAACGAAGACGGGCCGGGCGGCTACGACATGAACCGCAACTGGCCGTCGGGCTGGCGACCGAACTACGTGCAATACGGCGCGGGCGAATACCCCTTCAGCTATCCGGAGACCGCCTGCATCGGTGAGTTTATCCTCGATCACCCGAACATCGCCGCGGTGCAGTCTTACCACAACGCCGGCGGCATGATTCTGCGCGGGCCGGGGGCCGAAGATCGCGAGGACTACTACCCGCGCTCGGACGTGGCGGTGTACAACGAGATCGCCAAGACCGGCGAACGCATCCTGCCCAACTATCGCTCCATGACAATCTGGGAGGATCTCTACACCGTCCATGGCGGTTTCGTCAACTGGACATCGGAAGGACTGGGGATCTTCAGCTTCACGAACGAATTGTGGACGAGGGCGCAGTATTACTACGGCAAGGAGGGCGACTGGCCTCGCGAGGAGCAGCGGCTGAAGTTCGGCGACCTGTTGCAGTTCGGTGAATTGTGGGTATCGCTGAAACCCTACAATCATCCGACCCACGGCGAGGTGCTGATCGGCGGTTGGAATCAGTACGCTTCGCGCGTGCCACCTACTTTCATGCTGGAAGAATTGTGCCACCGAAACTTCGCGTTCACAATGTACCATGCCGATCAGATGCCGCAGCTGTCGTTTTCGCGGGTACAGGTTAAGGCTCTGGATGCAGGGGTTTGGGAAGTCACGGCGGAAGTTACAAACACCGCAGCGATCCCTTCAATCAGCGCTATCGCAGCCGCTAGGAAAATCGGCGCTCGCGACAAGATGAGCCTGAGCGCCACCGACGGCGGGACCGCGCGGGTGCTCACCTCCGGCACGCTCAGCGACTGGTTGTCCCGGTCCATGACGCTCACCGAGCGCCAACCCGAACACATATGGGTCGAGGGCGGCGTTGCGTCACATGGCCAACGATTCTTCCGCTGGATCGTTGAGGGCGCCGGGCCGCTTGAGTTGGAGTACAAGTCCCAGAAAGGCGGCACCATCCGAAAGGCCGCCGCACTGGAACCAACCGAGCCGGAGTAGCATGAGCTACCTTGGAGGTTCTTGCGAGGGTGAGGCAGCTACGGCTGTTCGAACCCGCTCAGCGTTAGGTCCTCCGCCGGATCCTCGATGCGAACGTAGAAGTCGTTGATCATCTGGCGGTGGAACTTGCGATAGCCGCGTTTCTTCAGATATGGTTCGATTTCCTCGCCGGCGGGCGTGTCGTTTTCGATGACGAGCACGCGCGGTTTAAAGCGTTCCAGGTTGAACCCGTCAAGCACGTCGCGTTCGCGATGGGTCAGAGCAATGCCGGAAAATCTGTCCTGCGCAACCGGCGCTTCGCCGGTTTCAACGGGCGCTATCCAATCGCTAAATGTTCCCGACAATATCGATAATAATAAATCGCCAAGGATTTCGCTATCGGGGGTGACAAACGCTATCTTGAAAAAAGCGGCATAATGCGACAGGTG
>JAJDDU010000082.1 GCA_029260155.1 Phycisphaerae bacterium
GCCCGGACAACTTGGCTGCGCTCGGCGAGAGCTTCAACAACATGATGATCCTCCTTGAAAACGAAGCTCGCCAGGTCGGACGCATGCAGGCTCAGATGGTCGAGAGGGAAAAAATGGTTGCCATCGGACAGATGGCCTCCGGCATTGCCCACGAGGTGGGCAACCCGCTGGCGAGCATCTCGTCCATCGTGCAGATGCTCAAGCGAAACAAATCCCACATTCCCAAGACCGAGCAGCTCGATCTCATCGGCACGCACATCCAGCGCATCTCCACCATCGTTCGGCAACTGGTCAACTTTGCTCGCCCAGCCACCGAAAGCTGGGAGAAGATCGACATCACTGTAGCACTTGAGGCGGCCGTCCGCCTCATCCACTTCGACCCCCGAGCGAAAAACGTCGAGATCGACTTTGCGCCGCCAACGTCGTTGCGCCCGACATTTTGCTTGCGCAGCCAGCTTCAACAGGTCTTCATAAACCTCGCGATCAACGCCTTGGACGCGATGCCCGACGGCGGCCGACTCTCGATCGGTGCCCGCATGCACAACGGCGGGATCGAAGTCGTGATCAAGGACACCGGATCGGGTATCCCGACCAAGGTCGGGCGCCGTATCTTCGAGCCGTTCTTCACCACCAAGGAGGTCGGAAACGGCACCGGTCTCGGGTTGAGCATCAGTTACGGGATCATCCAGAAACATGGTGGGGCAATCGACTTTCACCCCACCCCCAAGAAGGGAACCACTTTCACCGTATTTCTGCCCACATTGGAACATGCACCGGAAGAGAGCCATGGGTCAACAGACGATACTACTCGCTGACGATGAGGAAACCCTACGAACGAACCTCGCACAAGTGCTTGAGGAGGAAGGATTCCGCGTTATCGCTTGCCGAGACGGCAACGAGGCGCTCCGCGCGCTGAAGGCGAACAACGTCGACGCCCTCATCACCGATCTGCGCATGCCGGGCATCTGCGGAATGGAGCTCATCGACCATGCCCGCAAGCTCGCCCCTGAAGCCGCTGTGGTTGTCATCACCGCGTTCGGGGAGGTTGAGACTGCGGTCGAAGCCATGAAAAAAGGCGCCCGCGACTACATCTGCAAGCCGCTCATCTTCGACGAGGTCATTTTCAAAGTGAAGCGGCTGCTCGCACACGAAACGCTCGCCAAGGAAAACAGGGTTCTCCGCGAGCAGATTAGACAGTCTTCTCAACCTACCACCGTCATCGCCGAGTCACGGGCGATGACCGCGCTCCTCGCTGCGGTCAGGCGTATCTCAAACATCATGAGCAACGTGCTCATCTGCGGCGCCAGCGGAACCGGAAAGGAAGTCCTCGCCCGCGCCCTACACTACGGCGGAATAACCAAGTCCAAGCCGTTCATCCCCGTCAACTGCGGAGGCCTCACCGAAACACTGCTTGAGAGTGAGCTCTTCGGACATCGCCGCGGAGCCTTCACCGGCGCCGACTCCGACCACATCGGATTCTTCGAAGCTGCCGACGAAGGCACGCTGTTCTTAGACGAAATCGGTAATCTGCCGCTGAAGTGTCAGGCCGTCCTGCTCCGCGCAATCGAGGAGAAGGCCATCACCCGCGTCGGTGAAAACAGATCCCGGCCGGTCGACATCCGAATCGTCGCCGCCACCAACCACGACCTCGAACACGCTATCAAAGCCGGGGAATTCCGCGAGGATCTATACTACCGCCTCAATGTCGTGCGACTGACTCTGCCCCCGCTTCGCGAGCGACCGGAAGACATCGCCCCACTGATTGCTCACTTCGTCGAGAAATACAACGCCGAATTGAACTGCGAGTGCCCCGGTTTTGGGCAGGCGGCCATGGATGCCATGAAACGCCATCAGTGGCGCGGAAACGTTCGCGAACTCCAAAACGTCGTCGAGCGTGCGCTGATCTTCGGCGGGGATCATGAAATCCAGCCAAGCGACCTCTTCATCGAGGGGGTCAGCGCCGAAATGCCCGATGCGACCGCATTGGACCTGCGAACCGCCACGCGCGAGTTCGAACACGGACATATTTTGCGCGTAATGTCAGGACTCGGAAACAACAAAGCCGCAACGGCAGAGGCGCTCGGAATCGGGCTCTCCAGCCTGTACCGAAAACTGGAGGAATTCGACGTTGCGAAGTCAGTCAGCGATGAACCGGTCCACACTTAGCGAAGTGGGTGAGCCCTTGGGAGGAGAGACAAACGATGCCGTTGCGACGAACAACCGGATGCCAACTTGGGGGACCGCGGTGATCCCACGTGTAGCATCCGCCGTCATCCTCGCCTGCTGCTGCGCCGCCATCGCCCAGGCCCCGCCCGACTACACCAAGGGTTGCGGTGACACCGCCTGCCACGGCGGCCTCACGCGCGGCAAGGTCATCCACGCACCCGTCAGTGAGAGCCTCTGCGACGCGTGCCACGAAGTCACCGACGAAAAGAAACACACGTTTGCCTACACCACCGACGCTCCGGAACTCTGCCTTGAGTGTCACGATGACATGATCGAGGACCGAGATTTCCTGCACGGACCCGTTGCCGCAGGGGCATGCACCTCATGCCACAATCCGCACGCATCCGAGAACAGTGCGCTGCTCAAAGCCCCCATCTCCGAACTCTGTCGCTCATGTCACGAAACCATCGACGCCCGCATGTCCGACCGCGCTAACAAGCACGAACCCGCCGCCGATGATTGCACCAACTGCCACGATCCCCATGGAGGCGACAACAGCCTCAACCTTACTTCCGCTATGCCCGACCTTTGCCTCGATTGTCACGATGACGTGGCTGACCGGATGGACGAAGCCGTCGGTCACGACGCGGTCACCGCGGGCAAGTCGTGCGCCAACTGCCACGACCCGCACGCCTCCGACCTCAAGCACATGCTCCTCGGCCCGACCATGGACCTGTGCTTGTCTTGCCACACCGAACCCATCAAATCGGAGAACGCCACGCTCCTCGGAATCGGAAAACTGCTCGCGGACAGCACCTCCCCTCACGGCCCCATCCGCGACCGGGACTGCGTCGCCTGCCATTCCCCGCACGGTGGTGAGAACTTCCGTCTGCTCACCGACGCCTACCCTGAGAAGTTCTACTCTCCCTTCGGCGAGGACGAATACGCCCTCTGTTTCGGCTGCCACGATGTCGAAGCCTTCGAAGACGAGGAGACCGACGAGTTCACCGCTTTTCGAAACGGCGAACGCAATCTCCACCATCTGCACGTGAACCGCGAGGTAAAAGGCCGCACCTGCCGCGCCTGCCACGACCCCCACGCCGGTCTCGGCGCGAAACACATGGCCAAGACCGTACCCTTCGGAAGCTGGAGCCTCCCCATAAACTACAGCTCCACTGACACTGGTGGTTCCTGTCAGCCCGGGTGCCACAAGCGTTACCGATACGACCGCGAAGAGGCCGTCACAAACCTCCCCGGTTCGTAGCACACCGCCCGCGCTCCGATTCAACTGCACAGCCCAGCCTCAGCACCCCACGCAGACGGCTTGGCGCCCCTCGAAGGCCATCCCACCACGGATCCCCAAAACCTGGAAGCGGGCTTTCCTCATTCCCGCAAACGGGAAGGTGTTCTCGGTCCGTGCCGCACGATCCCGCACCCGCGTAGCATCGGATGCGACGTAACCTTTTGACCTAACGAGGTTTAGACGCATGCCGCTCCGCGACCGCGTCGTATCCGATACGCTGGCATTTTCTGGCATGCAGAGTGCTGAACGCTTAGCGGACGGCGCGTGCCGGTCGCATCGGCGGCGGATTCGACGTGCCACGAAAATGTTAATCAGACGCTGGAAAGCGTCGCGGACTCGGGTCGCCAGCGTAGGGCGGCATGCCGGCAACGCAGTGAGCTAGGAGGATTTCACGATGAAGAGAGCATTCGCATTGGCGCCCGTTTGTTTAGGCCTTGTTCTGTCCGCCACCGCTTGGGGGCAAATTATCCCCGGCGATCCTGGAACCTATCCCTCCGTCAGTATCAAGAACTCGCCGCACAACCTGAACAACTACCCAGGCGTGACCCTGCCGGGCAACCAAATATGCTTGCCTTGCCACACGCCGCATAACGCGCTCCTTTCCGGCGACGAAAACGTGCTGTGGAATCATGCCGAGACCGGCGAGACTTTCGTCATGTACAAGAGCACCGCCGGGCAGCCGGAAGGCCCCAGCAAGATGTGCCTGAGCTGCCATGACGGCGTCACCGCCATCGACAACTACGGCGGGAACGGCGGCACGGGAATCGTCATCACAGGGTCGGCCGCTCTGGGCGCCGATCTGTCGAACGACCACCCGATCGGCATCGAGTATCCCACGACCCTCCCGGGCGAGTACAACGATCCAGCCACGTTCTCTCCCGGCGTGAACAGCGGTCCGGGCGTCTCGCTGGTAGACATCGGCGGCGTTGATCGCGTGGAGTGCACCTCCTGCCACAACGTACACAACAACGGCCTGGGCACGTTCCTGCGCGTTCCGCTGCAGGAGAGCTACATCTGCCTCCAGTGCCACATCAAGTAGGCTCTCGGAAGAAACCCGGCCAACGCGCCGTCATTGAGTAATCCTATCGCGTGCGTCCGACCCGCTCGGACGCACGCTTTTTTTGTTGCGGGTCGGGCGAGCTCCAGAAACAGCGTTGCTGCCGATGAACCGCGTGGCGTTCGCAACAGTTGGCATGCGGCTTGCTATCCAATATGCGGACGACTGTTACAATGCTGTCGGAGGTTTCACCATGATTGCCGCGCGCCGCTACCAGTACTTTCTCCCTGTCGTTCTCGCCGCCGTGTTGGCGAACCCCGGCTGCCGCACTGCCACCCAGCCGAAACCCGAATTGGTTCTGTACCCCGCTCCACCCGCGTCCCCGCGCGTTCAGTTCCTCACCTGGGCCAGTGGCGCCGAGCAGATCGAGCCCCAACAGGGTGCCTTCGAGGACTTCGTCCTCGGTGAGGAGCCCCAAGCCAACCGCCGGCTCAACAAGCCATACGGCATCGCCGCCCGCGACGGCGTCGTTTACGTTTGCGATACGAAGGGGCTGTGCATCGCCCGCATGGACTTCAAAAACGGCAAGTACTCGGTCTTCGGAGTCAGAGGCCCTGGCCGGCTCAAGAAACCCATCAACATCGCCATCGATCCGCTTGGATACAAGTTCGTAGCGGACACCAATCGCAAGCAGATCGTGATCTACGGCCCTGATGATGGCTACGTCAACGCCTTCGACGTCCCAGAGCCTTGCCACCCCGTCGACGTCGCCCTCCACGGGAACGAACTCTATGTTCTCGACAACGACACCAAGTGCCGAATCATCGTCATGGACCGCACCACGGGCGATGTGCTTCGCACGTTCGGCGCGCCCGGCGGAGAACCGGCCCAATTCAAAATCCCCAACAGTTTGTGCGTCGATGCAGAGGGGTACGTCTACGTCAGCGACACCCACAACTGGCGTGTGCAAAAACTGACCTCGCGCGGAGAATCGGTGTGGGTCAAGGGTGTGCCCGGATACTTACTCGGTCAGTTCGGGCGCCCGCGCGGCATCCGCGTAGCAGACGACGGGTTGATCTACGTGGTCGACGGAGCCACCGAGATCGTCCAGATGTTCGATGCCGACGGACAGACCCTGATGCGTTTCGGCGGCCCTGGTGACATTCCAGGCGCCCTCGGTCTTCCCACCACCGTGGCCATCGATAAGTCCTCAGTGCCCTACTTTCGGAAGTACATGCACCCCGATTTCAAACCGGAGTACCTGATCTTCGTCGCCAGTCAGTTCGGCGCACACCTGGTGAATGTGTACGCATTCGGCGCCTTCCCAGACGGATACACTATCTCCGAACTCAACGTCGCCCCCCTTCCCAAAATCGACATCGAAGAGGGAATCGGAGCCGTCGAAGGAGAGGACACGGCCGAGGAACCACCCGTCCGAAAACGCCAAAAGAAAGACGCCCAAGGGGAGTGACGGGCAGCCCCACCGGAGATGCAGTCTTGGGCAATCGGCGTGTCGCGATTTTCATACTCCCCCTGGCCGTCGCGGTCACGCTTGCCGCGGCTTGCTCCCAAACAACGCGCCACCGCGTCCTGACCTTCTTCTTTGACGGAGTGCCACAACACGACACCCCCCCCCCCTGCCCG
>JAJDDU010000083.1 GCA_029260155.1 Phycisphaerae bacterium
CCACGTTGAGTTGCCCGGGTAGCTCGACAAGTGCGGCTGCGGGTGTGTGTGCCCTTCGATGTGCACCATCGACGCATGCCCGTCCACGAACGACGTTGCGAACTCCCACGGCTTGCCGTGCCAGCCCTTGATGATCGACTCAACGTCAGGGCCGAGCACGCTACCGGAGAGGAACGTGCAATTATCCAGGCCGTAGTTCTTACGCCAGCCAAACCGTCCGGCGTTCTCGATGAAGTAGATGGTGTTGCCTGGGTTGGCTACGCGCGAGATCGGCTTGAGAAACGCCGAGTTGCTCGACAGATTGGGTTCCGCCTGGCTGCCGATCCACGAGGTACTCGCGGAGTAGCTGTTGCCGTAGTGATCGTACGACGAAAGCCCCGAATCCTGCCACGCCTTATAGTGGTGACCAGAATAGCCGGTGTCGGAGGGGGCTTTGAAAATCCCTAGGTCCAGCTTGGTGTCGTCGAGCCAGTTCGAGTCGTTGGGGCCGGCGAGGTCCCTGTAGTCCGTGAAGCCGCCCTTGTAGAGTATCTTGTTCAACCCGCGCGTGGCTGGGCCGCGCCCCAGCTTCGTGCCCCATTTCGACTCGGTGGGGGCGGTGCCGGTCAGCGGCTCGCCGATACCGCTCTTGCCGCCGTACTCGTATTCGCCGACGGTGCCGATGCTCATACCCATGAGCGGGTGCACGGGAGTTGTCAGGTCACTTTTGTCCTCGCCGGAGTAGACCAGCCCCGCAGTGGAGACGCCCTTCAGATTCGCCGTTGAGGTGACCATTTTCGCCTGCGCGCGTGCCCGCTTTAGCGAGGGTAGGAGGATGCTGATGAGCAGCGCGATGATCGCGACCACCACCAGCAACTCGATGAGGGTGAAGGCGGCAGTGCGTCGCCCCCGGTCGGGTTTTCTAACCCACTTAATCATTCGTGTGTTTTCCATGATCCATGACTCCTGAAACAAACGGTATGAAACTATTAATCGCGCGGCCACCGCGCACCGTCAGGCCGGCGCCGCACCTGGGCCCGGACACCGAGCCCTTAGTATACAACATCCTCTTCCAGTAGTGTCGCCTGTTTCCCGGAATGGGTCAAGGTGTTTTTCGGACCACCCATGAAGGCATAACCTCTTTTGCCATAAGTGGATAGCGGCAAAAAGGCACGGTGCAATCTATCAATTGAGCCGGGAATGTTGACGCGTCGGCGCGTGGCAGCGGCGTTCTGAGTCCCCCACCGCTGAAGCGATGGGCCACCCGCCGCGTTGCCAACAGCGCGCGGCGGGAAAGACCCGCCCTGCCGCTTCGGGTCGCCACGTGGAAACCGGTGCGACGCGCTACTTCTTCAAGTCGGCGAGATGTTGCTGGAACGCTTCGTTGCTGCTTGCGAGGAAGCCGTCGAGCGGGATGTCGCCTGCGTCGATCTTCTTGAGCAGCGCGCGCTGGGCTTTGTATTCGACGTTTTGGATTCCGGCCTTGCTTTGAAGGAGGCGCCATGCTTTGCGACGCTCGACGCAGAAGAGCACCATTTGACGCGAGAGGGTCATGGGCTGCATCGTATCACCGCCGGCGTCGACCTTGATGTACACGCCGAAGTCGGGGATGTACGAGCGGTGCTTGGGATTCAGGTGGCGACGGTTGACGACGTCGTCCTGCGTGATACGCACGAGCATGTCGTCGAGGTGGAGCATGCCCGCTTCATCTTCGGTCTTGATCTTTTTCAGATGACGACGGAACCGCGCTTCGGTCGCAGCCCAGTGGGCGACGGTGTAGAGGTATTTCTCTTTGGTGGCTTTGACGACGGTTGGCCACCAATCGGTAGTCGGGCTGGGGTTGCCTTTTAGATCGAAGGCTTCTTCGCAGGTCTCGCCCAACGATGGGTTGAAGACGAACTCGGGCATGCCACGTCCGTCGCGGACACGCTTGGCTTGCAGGGTGGCGACGTCATCGCCGACGCCGTGCTCGGGCTGACAGGTGGTGAAGCATTGCAGGAAGGCAGTGCCGCGGTATTCGAGTGCATCGAGCAATGTCTTGAACACCTTGGCTGCGTTGGCGAGCGAAACCTGGGCGACGTAGGGCGAACCGTGGCCGGAAGTTAGGATTTCGGCGACGGCTTTCTTCTCGACCAGCTTGCCTTGGGTGGCTGCGCCAATCTGGTTCATGTCAAAGCCGCCCGGGGCGACCGAGGAGTCGGAGTTCTGCCCGCCGGTATTGGAGTAGACCTGGGTGTCGAGCATGAGCAGCTTGACGTTTGGGCGGTTCTGCAGAACGGTTTTGGAGACGTTTTGGAATCCGATGTCGCCGAAGGCTCCGTCGCCGCCGATGGCCCACACTTTGGGGAGCTCGTGGATTTCGCGATCGGTCATCAGCATGTCGGTCATGTGGGTGTAATCGAAGTAGTCCTCCTGGGAAACTACGTCGCCGTCGGAATCGAGGAGGGCGTCTGCCAGGCGTTCGGGCACGACGGAATGGCGTGCGTGGTCCATAATGAAGCTCTCGCCCATGAGCCAACTGATGCTTGCGCCATCTTGGAAGAGCGAGTTCATCCAGGGATAGGGGTGCGGGTTGTTGGGCGGCGTTGAGCCGTAGACCGTGTTGCAGCCTGTGCTGGCGCCCATGGCCATGACGGACGTACCGTTCGCGAGTCGGCCGTCGACGGGCTGAAGTTCTTTGTGGTTGAAGGCCTCCTGACGCATGACGGTGACGAGCGCATCGAGGGCAGTCGCGTCGGAAATGTCTCCGTTCGTTTCGATGCGACCTGTGGTGTCGTCGTCGGTATCGCCGCCGAGTCCCATGACGGTGTGGGCGATGGATCGGCGGAACAGGTCGTATTGCTTGCGGTCGTGTTCTGCGAGTTTGGCGAGTCGGCCTGCACCTTCCTCTACGATTCGGTCGGCTTTTTCGCGGAGTCGATCGGCCTTGGCGTGGTAGAGCGGTCGCAGGTAGGCTTCAGTGATCGAAGCCAGTGCGTGCAGAATGCTCTTCTCGCCGCAGCCCGCGCAGGCGCCGTCACCGGAGGCCAACGCTTCGTAGTTGCGTCGGACCATGAGGTGGTTTCGTAGCGTGGCGGCGCGGGAATCTTGCGGGTTGTCGTCGTCGTAGAGTCCTAGGAACTTCTGTTGTGTGTCCGCAAGGAGGTTGAAGAAGCCGTCCGCGGTAGCGTAACGGGCGTTGATGTCCTCGCTGTCGGGCACCATCTTGAGGGCCTCGTGACTGCCGCACTCGGTCACGCACTCCGCACAGCCCTTGCACAGATCGGACACGAAAATGGCGAATAGCCCGCCGTTGCCGGCGTTCTTCTTCTCGACGTTGGAGAAGATGGCGTTGGTCTTGGTGTAAGCGAGGGGCAGGACGTCGATGATTCCGAAGAGCTGGTCCATTGCTTCTTCGGAGATGCCGTCGAGGGTGCCAACCTCGGTGCGAACGATGTCCTTGAACGGCTTCGCTTCTTTGGCCTTTGCCATCTCAAGCATTGTGGCGCGGATGCGGGGTTCGATCTGCGGGACGGCCGCGATGAGCTTTTCACGCTGCGCCACGTCGGTCACGTAGCCTCCCATGGCCGTGGTCAGCACGGTGCCGATGTCCTGGGCGGTGTTGGGAAGCGCGGTGTCCGGACAGGCTGCGATGCACTCCATGCACTGTGTGCAGTTTTCCGGGATGAACACCGGCGTCTCTCTACGCGCGACAGACTTCGACGCCGTGGCCCCCGTGCCGGATGCCATCATTCCGACGGAGGCGAGCGTGGAGGCGGGCTGATGGTATCCGAGTCCTGCGCGGAACTCGCCATCGAAGGTCTTCATCTCGAACACGGGCGCCCGGACCGGTTGATCGGCGGCGGGAGCGCACCGATCAGACCAACTACTCGCGCACGTCCCGCATCCTTCCTGGGGCAAAACAGCGAGGCCTCGCATGGCGGAGCGGTCGGCTGCTGTGACGGGTCCGTAGGGGACCTCGCGAACGCGTTCGAATCCCTCGGTCATGACCTGCATGTTTGCGTCGACGACAGCATCGCCGAATCGGCCGAACTTCTTCTTGTACTGCTGGAGAACGACCTCGCGGTAGTGCTCTTTTTCGACACCGTTCTGCTTGAGGAAGGGTGACACGTTGAAGAAGGCGCCGAGGAACGCGTTGCCCTGCATGCGCAGCTGGAGGTCGGGTCTCGGCGTTGCGTTGCGGGCGATCTCGAAGCCGGGAAGCGTGAACAGGCGGATCTTCTTGTCGATGATTTCCTGGCGATATGCGTTGGGGATACGCTCCCATGCCTTTTCTGGAGTCTCGTCGGATTCCCAAACGAACGAACCGCCTTCGGCGATGCCCTCAAGCGGATTGCTGTGGGTGAACGCTTTGGGATCGCAGCACAAGACCACGGTAACGTGCCTCAGGTCGCAGTTGACGCGCACGCGGTCGGGCGCGACGACGAGGAAGTAGTTGGTCGGTGCTCCCTTCTTTTCCGAGCCGTACTTGGGATTGGCGCTGATATGCAGCACCTCTTTGAGCTTACCGCTCTCATCACGTTCGTCGTCGCGTTTTGCGATGTACTCGCCGAATTTTCCGATGATCTCGCCGAGGTTCTTTCCGGTGGTGATCATGCCCCATCCGCCGATGGAGTGCAGCCGCACCGCGATTGCGCCTTCCGGCAGCAGGGAGGGCGTTTCCTCGGACCGGACCGCGTATGGATGATCGACGCCGAGATTGAAGAAAGTAACGCCGTCGGCTGCGCTCGTTCCGTCCTGGCGATGGCCTTTTTCCGCTACGTATTCGTAGGCACCGATTGTGTGCTCGGGTCTGAAGTCGCGCGAGCCGAGACCGTACACGCCGCGGAAGATGCGCGGCGTCTCGTCGGGCAAAATGGCCGGTGTGCCCGGAGAGATCGGGAATCCGGGGCGCACGCAGGATTTTGTGAGGGCGGAGCGCACCTCGCGAGCGAGCGGGTTGTCACCTGCGAGGGGTTCGTCCGTCCGTTCCAAGATGATGCAGGCTTTCTTGCCTCGAAGCGCATCGACGATCGCGTGTTCGGGGAAGGGCCTCAGCACGTTGACGTGGATGGAGCCGACCTTGGCGCCGCGTTTCTCGCGAAGATAGTCCACGGCGGCTTCGATGTTCTCCGCGGCCGATCCGAGGGAGAGGTAAACGTAGTCCGCGTCGTCGGTGCGGTACTGACTGATGAGTCCGTAATCGCGGCCGGTCAGTTTGGCGAAATCGGCGTAAGCTTCCTCGATGAAACCGAGGATGGGCTCGGTGAAGTTGTTCCGCCGGGCGACGACGCCGTTCATGTAGTGTTCCTGGTTTTGGACCGGACCGAGGAGAATGGGATTTTTCAGGTCGATCATCTCCGGCACGCGACGACGTTTGGGGCCGAACAGTTTTCGCTGGGCCTCGGTGGGGCTGTCAATCATGTCGTCGGGGGCGCCGAGGTACTCGCGGATCAACTCGGACTCGTGCATGCAGAAGGTACGTTCGAGGTGCGAGGTCAAGAAGCCGTCCTGGGCGTTGAGCCCCGGGGTCAGGCTGAGTTCGGTAACGCGGCGCAGGATCAGGGACTGATCGGCGGCCTGCTGAGCATCTTTGGCGAAGAGGACGATCCATCCGGTATCGAGCACTGCGTAGACGTCGTCGTGGCCGCAGTGGACGTTTAGGGCGTGTTTGGTGAGCGCTCTGGCCGCCACCTGCATGACCATGGTCGAGCACTTTCCGGGTGCGTGGTAGAATTGCTCGACGCCGTAAACCAACCCTTGCCCGGACGTGAAATTCACGACGCGTTTTCCGGTGACCGAGAGTGCGATGGCGCCTGCCTGCGCGGCGTGCTCACCCTCGGCTTCGATGGCGAGCTTCGGTCTGCCGAAGACGTTCAGCTTGCCTTCGGCAAAGGCTTGCTGGAACATCTCGCCCATCTCGGTGGACGGCGTGATGGGGTAGAACACTCCACCATCGGCGATGCGGGCCTCGGTGTAGTAGCTGACGAGTTGGTTGCCGTTGGTGGTTACTCGGATTCCGGGGTACTTCGGTGTCTTGGTCATGGTCTCCTGCTCAGCGTCTTGCGAAACAATGTTGGCCCGTCCGGTTCCGGTGTTGGCGTCGTATTCTACGACATTGCTGCTCGGTCGCATAGCTTGGTGTCCTTCCGTTCCGGCGGGAACCCGATGCACCTCTGCGATGCACGCGGATTACACCTGACATTAGTTGATACTTAGGATATCGGTGATAGCGTTGCCCTGGTTCAAGCGGCATGCGATTGCGATGCCGCTTTCTCGCCGTGGTCTACGATCCCGCCAATAGGTCCGCAAAGTGAGCGGCGGTGCGGATTCCGCCCTCAAAGTCGCTCAAGTGGAAAAACTCGTTGGGTCCGTGGGCGTTGCAGTTGGGCAAGCAGAGGCCGATCATGATCGTCTCTGCTCCGAGAATATCCTTAAACATGGGAAGAATCGGGAGCGAACCGCCTTCGCGAATCATGACGGGCTGTTTTCCAAACCCTGCCTCAAGCGCCGACTTGGCGGCTGCGAGCCCGGGCAAGTCGAGTGGACACATGTAGGCGGCACAACGAGCGTGCTCCTTGATTTCGAGACGGACGCCTGCGGGGGTAGCGGCTTTTACCGCCGCGTCGAACGCGTCGGCGATCTTGTCGGGGTCTTGGCCCGGAACGATGCGCATGGACACTTTGGCACCCGCCTTGGCTGGGATGATGGTGGACGATCCCTCGCCCATAAAACCGCTGAACAGACCGTTTACGTCCAAGGTCGGGCGGACCCAGCGTCGTTCGAGCGTGCTGAAGCCTGCTTCGCCGTCGAGACCGGGGCTGCCGAGCATGTCTTGGTAGCCCTGCTCATCGAACGGCAACGCTTCGATCATCGACTTTTCCTCGGCGGAGAGTGGCTGTACGCCGTCGTAGAAGCCGGGGATGGTGACGCGGTTGTTGGCATCCTTAAGCGACGTAATAATCTGGCAGAGGACGTTTCCGGGGTTGGCGACTGTTCCGCCAAACGACCCGCTGTGCAAGTCGTTGCGCGGCCCGGTGAGGAGGATCTCCTTGTAGATCATGCCTTTGGTGCCGTAGGTGATCGCGGGTGTTTCCGGGTTGTATTTGCAGGTGTCGGAGAGGACTACGTAGTCGCAGGCCAATCGCTCGCGGTGCTTTTCGACAAGCGGGCCGAGATGCGGCGAGCCTATTTCCTCTTCGCCTTCGACGAGGAACTTGAAGCGAACGGGCATCTTGCCGACGGTTTTCATCCAGGCTTCGGCGGCGAGCAGGTGTGCCAAGACCTGTCCCTTGTCGTCGGCTGATCCGCGTGCGACGAGTTTTCCGTCGACCTCGACGGGGTTGAACGCGTCAGCATCCCATAGCGACTCATCACCCACGGGTTGCACGTCGTAGTGGCCATAAACCAGGATGGTCGGGCCGTCACCATCGACCGGGCCTGTATCACCGACCACGCAAGGCCAGCCGTCGGTTGTGAGAATCTCGGTTTTGATCCCGCATCCGCTGAGTAAATCCGCGACCCACTTGGCTGCGCGGTCCATTTCGGGCTTGCTGGCTGCGTCGGTGGAGATGCTCGGGATTCTCAGAAAGTCCTTCAGCCGCTCGGCGTAGTCGTTCCCGTTGTCCTTCACATACTGCAAGACCTTGTCAATCACGGGGGGGTTCCTCTCAATTGTGGCTGGGTACATTGGCAAACCGGTGTCCGCTTTGTCAGCCGCCATCATAGCCTGCATTCTCCACCGTGCAATCTCAGTGCCAGAGGTTTACAATTCGTCCATGGGTGATGTACGACCTCCGAAGCGTGTGAAATTGTTCGCCGGGCTGCTGGTGGGCGATGGTGATCTGTTCTCCTTGGCGACGCGGCATCTGGAAAAGCACTTCGGGGCTGTTGATTTCGAGAGCGATACGTGGCGATTCGACAAGACGGATTACTACGAACCGGAGATGGGGGCTGACATCCGGCGGCGATTCGTGTTCTTTGAGGAGCTGGTTTCGATCGAGCGATTGGCGGAGATCAAGCGGCTGACCAACGACATCGAAACTCGGATTTGTGACGACCTCGGCCAACCGCATTTCGCCCGCCCTGTGAACATCGATCCGGGTTATGTGGCGTTTTCCAAGATGGTGCTTGCGACGACGAAGGACCGCGTGCATCGCATCTATCTGCAACGCGGGATCTACGCTGAGGTGACGCTGCGTTTCGAGTCCGGCAAGTGGCGCCCTTGGGAGTGGACTTTTGCGGATTACGCCGAGGAGACGTATTACGCCGCGTTTACGCAAGCGCGCGAGCGTCTTAAGACACAATTGAGCGCATCATGAACCCCGGACGACGTCGTTTGCTCCGTGGTGGGTGTCGCGATATAGTTCGCCCGTAATATCGAACCGATGGGTATCGCGTTTGTTTGGATGGAAAAACTGATGATTGTCGGTGTACCCAAAGAGATAAAGAACCACGAGTACCGGGTGAGTCTGCTTCCCGTCGGCGCTGAGGAGCTGACGCGGCGTGGTCACAAGGTGCTCATCGAACGCAACGCCGGCGCTGGGTCCGGGATCGAGGACACTGAGTACAGCACTTGCGGAGCGACTGTTTGCGACGGGCCGGGCGAGATCTTCGCGAGCGCCGACGTCATCGTGAAGGTTAAAGAACCGCTGGCGGAAGAATGGCCCCTCATGCGCGAAGGACAGGTGATGTTCACCTACTTCCACTTCGCGGCTGACAAGGAGCTGACCGACGGCGTGCTTGCGACCAAGTCGGTGGCGATCGCGTACGAGACGATCACGGACGCGGCTGGACGTCTTCCGCTTCTGACGCCGATGAGCGAGATCGCCGGCAAGATGAGCATTCAGGAGGGCGCAAAATACCTTGAAAAACCGATGAGCGGGCGCGGCATTCTTCTGGGCGGCGTGCCCGGAGTTGAGCCGGCGCAGGTGACGATCCTGGGCGGCGGGGTCGTCGGCACGAACGCAGCCAAGGTGGCGGCCGGCCTCGGGGCGCGCGTTGCCATTATGGACATCGACATCGAGCGACTTCGCTACCTGGACGACGTCATGCCGGCCAACGTCGACACGGTGTACAGTGATCGCCACGCGATTCTGCGCTACCTGGCGATGTCAGATCTCGTCGTCGGCGCTGTTCTGATCCCCGGTGCGCGGTGTCCTGTTCTCATCTCGCGGGAGGATTTGAAGCGCATGAGGCCTCACGCGGTGATCGTGGACGTTGGCGTTGACCAAGGCGGTTGCTGCGAGACGATTCACCCGACGACACACGAGAATCCGACGTACGTGGTGGATGATGTAGTGCATTATGGCGTGGCCAACATGCCGGGCGCGGTTGGGCGGACTTCCACGTTCGCGCTCACCAATGCCACGCTGCCGTATCTTCTTCAGTTGGTTGAGTCGGGATACGTTGCCGCGGCGAAGCGCAACCCGGGCTTGGCGGACGGCATCAACATGGAACACGGAAAAGTGACGCACAGCGCGGTGGCGGACTGCTTCGAGATGCCGCTCGAGCCGCTGTCGTTCGTGTAGCGATCATCGTTTCACGTGTAAAATCATGCACGGTGGGGGTGATTGCCACTTGACCGGTATTGCGGTTGTCGTCACCGTGAACCGTCCGGCGGGTGTTTGGGCGTCCGCGGTGGACTTTTTCGGCAACTGCTAGTCATGAAAAACTTCATTATCTTGATTGTGGTCGTCGCGTCGATCGTCGGCGGTTACTTCTGGCTGAGCACGCTTCGGTTGAACTTCGCGTGGGAAAAGGGCGAAACCGAGAAGTCCTTTCGCGGTGATCTGGTGCGTCCGATCAACGCGACGGGTCCGATCGGCCCGCTCTCGCGGCATGAGATCAAGTCCCAAGCCAGCGGCGAGGTCGATGACATCCTGTATCGGCCTGGCGACATGGTCGCCAAGGGTGATCTTCTGATCCGCCTGAACAAGGATGACGAGCAGCGCAGCGTGGACCGGGCAGAGGCCGACGTCACGCGGACCGCGGCGGCGCTAGAATCGGCCAAGATCAAGGCCCGTCGACTCGAAAGCGTCGGCCTAAGGCAAGCGCAACTGCGTATCGATCAGATTCAGGCGCAACTCAAATTCGCGAAATTCAATCGCGACAAGGTCGTGCGACTCTTGAAGAGCGACGCTTCGTCGCTCGACGAAATGGAGCGTGTCGATTCCAGTTACAGGGAATTGGTGGCCCGCAAGAGTCTCGCCGAAGCCGATCTCGAAGACGCCCGGATCGCTGTCAGTATATCGGCGCAGGATGTGATCTTGGGGGAGGCGGCGCACAACGTGGCGCAAACCGCGATGGGCGATGCCGAGAAACGCTTGGCCGAAACCGAGATAGTCTGCCCCATCGACGGTATGGTTGTTGAACTAAACACCCAGCTTGGCGAGGTCATTCAGGGTGGCAAGACCACGCTTACCGGTGGCACCGTGCTCGTCGTCGTGGCGGACAATTCCAAGATCTACGTGCGTGCGGAGGTGGATGAGGCCGACATCGGGACGATCTGCAAACTTGTAGATGATTGGGCCAAGCCCGGACACGAGCGTCGGGTTGAGGGCCACGCCCCGCTGGATGAGGGCACGCCGGTCAAAGTTCGCGTTGAGTCGTTTCCGGATGAGGAATTCACCGGTGTTATCGAGCTGATCCACCCCGAGCC